>JAAEQP010001650.1 GCA_024231375.1 bacterium
AGTCGGTGTCCGTGAGCGAGAGCGACCGGATCGACCTGTCGGTGCGGGGCGTGGGCGAGTTGGCGGGCGAGGTGTACTCGGAACCGGACCCGAACCCGGTGTACGGTACAAAGTATTTCGTGCCCGAAGGCACGCATCTGCGGGTGACGGTAGACGAGGTGTATTCCGACGAGGATTGGGTACGCGTTATCGGGAACATGTGCGTGAAGGAATCGCCGGGGGCCGGCACCGCGGTCATCACGTCGATGAAAGGCACGGGGCTGTTCAACCCCGAGGGACTGGGGTACATCAGCCCCGGCGCATGCCCTTACCCGCGGGGCGGCAGCAGCGCCCTGTGCAACCTGCCTATGGAACGCTACACCCACTCGTTCACCGGCGAAGGCGGCGTGATGTATTCATCGCCGTTCCGCGTGTTCGACGAAGGCGGCGTGCCGTACAACGTGGGCAGTTGCGTCACCACCGCGAACATCGACGCCAACTTCAGCCACAAGCTACGCTACAGGATGGAGACGCATCCGGGCTACCAGCACGTGCTGTCTAGCGTGTACGACGGCGAAGGGAACCTGATTGAAACCCAGCCGCCGCCCTGGCTCGGCGTGGGCAGCGTCTACGCCACGCATCTCACCGCGCCACTCAGCGTGTCCGCTGAGACGGTGGAGATGCCGACGGTCGAAGTAGAAATCGAGGTGGAGGAAGATGTCGTCCCAGCGGCAGAGGCGGGCTACTTCACATTCGACGACGACAGTTATGACGCGGCGAAGA
>JAAEQP010001651.1 GCA_024231375.1 bacterium
ATCATCCTCGACCCACTCCCAGGCGTTCCCAGACGTGTCGTGAAGTCCCCAGGCATTCGGGGGCCTGCTCCCAACCACCTCCGTGCCGGCAAGCTCAATAATCTTGTGCGCCACCGCATACTGGCCAATCAATGAATATCCCGGATCGTCACCCCAAAAGAAACGCGTCCGCGTACCGGCACGGGCCGCGTACTCCCACTCCGCCTCCGTTGGCAGCCGATAACCCGAACAACCGAGTCCTTTGAAGGTCACCGTGCTGCACTCGAGATCTTCTCCGGAGTTCTTCCCGTTGCACCCCGAAAGCTCATAGCAAGGGGCGAAACCCGCCCGTTTCGACAACGCGTTCGCGTACCACAATGCCTCGTACCAGTTGACGTTCTCCACCGGACACTTCTCGCCACAGTCCTTGAACCGCGAGGGATTGTTGACTGCCAACCGCTGCCACTGTTCCTGGGTCACCTCGGTCTCCCCGATCCAGAACCCGTGGGTGAGCGTCACCTGGTGGAGGGTCTCGTCGTCATCGCGCTCCTTCTCGCTTGCCGGGCTTCCCATCTCAAACGTACCCTCCGGAACGTAACGAAACCACATACCGACCGCCTTCTCCTCCCGCCTTTCGGCAAGCTCCGGCTTTCGCGGCGGCGTCGCGGGCAGCGGCCGGGGAATGAACTCCCCGACCAACGACGATGCCGTCCACGGCACCTGCTGATCCGCCGTCGCCTCGATCACCGCGCGGCGGGTGCGTTTCATCACCTGCTCGATGGTGAGCCCCGGAATGCGCAGCGCAGCC
>JAAEQP010001652.1 GCA_024231375.1 bacterium
ACACGCCGTGCCCCGGTTTCTTTCACCACATTCAATCGAACCGAATCACCGTCTTCTTCGACTCTACCTCAAACGGTCCGGCCTTCATGTCCACCACAACCCAATACTCGCCCTTCAGCTCTTTGTCTTTAGGTACTCGCCATGAGTACGAACAGGAGCCGCCTCACCCATATTCGAAGGTGCCTTGGGCGACTGCTTTGCCGTCTTTGTCGACCACCTTGAACTTCGGCGCCGGCGGACGCCCTCCTACCTTCGGCCCGATGTTGCCGGCAGAGTATTCCTCACCGGCCTGTCCGTGAATCAGAAGGCTGAACTGGAATTCGTTCGACGACTTCTTGTTGCGGATCACCTCGGCGACGAATGGCGGGCCTGCAACGAGGTCGGTGGTCTTGCCGTCTGTCACTGTGATGGGATCCGCCTCCCACTTGCCACGTCCGACCGCGCGCCACGCCCGGCCTCGTTCATCCTCGCCCTCGATGGAGCACTGGTAGAGGTGGTACAGGCCGGCGGGAAGCTGATCCTTCCCTCCGCCGGACCGAACTTTGACGGGGCCGTCGTCCCCGAAGAGTTCCACCGACATGCCGTCCGTGCCGAGCTTCATGGCGCCACAGGGCTCCGTCGTCGGCGTGAGGGTGATGTTGCGCCCGTGGGGTTCGATGGCTACCTCGTAGCATTCGCCATCCCACGGGAGATACTTGCCCACGTGGTGGACTTCGGGCCGGTCGTAGTACTCCTTCTCGAACTTGCCGTCGCCGTTCAGGTCAATGACCATCGCATCGCCGGAACCGTATATCGTCCCCGCGCTTCTGACGTTCTCCGGAGCCGCATACACGTCGTCGAACCGGCCGTTGGTGGAATCGTCGAACAGGGCGACCGCCACTTCCTGGTCTCCCAGACGCACCGTGCCCTTGCAGTATCCGGCCGGGGTGAAGTTGACGTAGGGCGACGAGTAGTGTTGATACGTGGGCTTGAGGTGGTAGACGTAGTCAACGCCGCCTGCCGTCACGTTAACCCCAACTTGCCCGAATTCGGTGCGGTTCTGGTTGGGGTGCTCCCACTCCTTGGCCTTCAGGGGGTCGTCATCCGTCAGGTCTTCGTTGTTGTTGGCATCGAAGTACAGAACGTCGATGTTCGACCCCGTACCGCGGGATTCGTCGAAAACGAAAGAGTAGGTTGTGTCCTCGCCTTCACCCAGTTCGATGGTCCCGTGCATGGCACGTTTCGAGAACAGGACCGGCGTCTTCAGCCCTTTCTCGGTGGGTTGGTTCTTGAGTTGCATGCCCGTGCCGCCCCGGTAGCTGATCTCCTTGGGCATTTCTTCGGGGTTCTCGTAGGTCAAGTTCCCCGACGGTCCACCCCCGCCCTGCAGGGTGCCGCAGGATGCGCAGAGCATTCCGCACACCGCTACGGCAAGGACGCCGCCTACCCATGGATACTTCATCTTCACGGGCATTCCCTCCTCTCCGTTGACTCCCCAACGGTCCCCGGCAAACTGCGCCGGAGCCAAAACTACAGTTCGATATCCAGCGCCTTCTGCTCAACCTTGAAAGGACCGGCCGAAAAGATGGGAACAGCGGTGTAGGTGCCCGAAGCGTCTGATGGTACTCGCCATGAGTACGCGCATGTGCCGCCTCACCCGTACCGGAAGCTGCCCTTGGCGACCACATCGCCTTTGGGGTCACGGATCTCGATGGCGGGCGGCTTGGGCCGTCCCCCGCTCCGTGTGACGCCGGACGGGCGGTAGGCCAGCCCCGCCTGGTCGGTCATGCCCATCTGGAAGGTCCGATTCGATCCGCTCTTGCGCATGGCCAGTTCGGCCGTGAACGGCGGCCCCACCTTGACGGTGGCCTTCTGGTTGTCGAGTACGCTCACGGCACCGGCATCGCCGTACCGGACCGGCGCTCCCGACACCCGCCAGGTTACGCCGTCCTTGTCCGTGCCCGACACGGCGCATCGCGTGACGATGTAGTCGCCCACCGGCAATTCCCTCTTGCCAGCGTCGGACTCGATGGACAGGGTCCCCTTGTCGCCCAGGAGGATGACGGTCCATTCGTCGGCGGAACAGCTCACTTCGACGATGCCGTGGCCCGGTTGGGCGATCCGCGCCGGGCCTCCGAAATGGGCGCACGATGCGCACAGGACCACGCAAACCGCCGCCGCAGCCATTCTAAACAGTTGTCTTGTCATAGCCCGTCTCCCCAGACCCCGCACGGGTCCGTACACTCAGTGTACGGTATCACTCCCGGATTGGTCCAGGTTTCTTTGTGTTCCTGTTTCTGCAATGCCTGAACGACAGCCTCCACGGAAACGGGGACTGTACCAAGCGAGCGAGTCCCCGAGCGAGACGGGACTGTCCCCCTTTCCGGGCCTCGACGGGACAGCCCCCTTCTTCGCTATTCCTGCAACGCTTGTACGAGGGCCTCCACCGGCAACTTCTGATACTCTACTTTGCCGTCGGGTCCTATCACGAAGATGCTCGGCGGCCGGGTGACCTTGTACGCCGCGTGCGTGACGCCGCGTTTCCCTTCGCCTTCGGGTTTGTCGATGGCCGCCGGACACTTCAGACCGGCTTCTTTCAGGTGCTTCTTGACGACGTCCTGGTCCGCTTCGGCTTCGAACACGACAACCAGTACCTGCTTCCGCTTGAACTTCAGTTCGCTCAAGGTCTTCAGCGCTTTCGTGGACTTGGCGCTGTCCGAATCGGCGAACACCAAGGCCACCGTCTTCCCCTTGAGAGACTCCAACGTCACGGCATCGCCTTGTGCCCATGCGGCCACGTCAAGGGCCTTCGCATCCTTGCCCACGACCATCTGCTTGCGACGGTCCTCCTGGGACCTGCTCGTCTGGCGCTCTGCCACGACCAGTTCCACCTCGGTCTCGCCGGCCATCACGTTCATGTTCGCGTATTGCGTCCCGTCGCTAGTTTGCACATGCACATACAGGCGAATCTCTTCGTCAACAAGCTTCTCCAGCTTGAACCGGCCCTTCGCATCGGTCTTCGCCCACGAATGCTCGGTCTGCTCACTGCTGGCACTCACCTGCGCGTCGGCGATAGGCTCCCCCTCATTATCGACCACGACGCCTTCAATGACCTGATCCGCCACGGCAAGCGCCACGTCTTCAACCGCATGGTCCCCACCCTCCTCAAGGGTGAACTCGGCCGAATGCATCACGCCGTACCCCTCGGCCGAAGCACGCACCGAGTAGAGCTGCCCCACCATAAGGTTCGAGAACGCGTACTTGCCCTCGTCGTCCGCCTCCATCCGGACATCGGTCGTGGACATGCGATCGAACTTCGCCCATGCCGCCACCTTGGCCTTGGCCAGCGGCTTGCCTTCGGCATCCGTGATCCGCCCATGGGCCTTGGCAAGAGGCTTGAGCTCCACCGTCCCCGAGGCGTCTTCGATGCTGGTCATGGGCCCGTAGTACGTGCCGCGCAGGGTTTCGCCGTGCGATCCCTTGAGCAGGACATGCTCATGCTCGCCCATCCGCTGATTCTCCATGGCCAACTCAAAGGTGCCGTCGTCACCCGATGTGGCACTCGTGGTCCGGCCCCAGGATCGCGTGACCGTCGCTCCCGCGAGGGGCTTCCCGTCCGGATCGACGACTTTGCCCTTGAACAGAAGCGGCGGCGAGATCTCGTAGACCAGATCCGTCATGTCCTCGCCCGCTTTCAACTCAATCTGGCGGCCTTGGTCGCTGCCTTGAAGGGTCCCGTTCTGAACCTGCGGATGCAGGCGATACGTGCCCGGCGCCAGGATCGCCTCAAAGGTTCCGTCCGGCTTCACCTTCACACCTTGGGCGGCTGCCGTATTGGTGGTCGTCGAGACGACCATCATATGGACGTCCGTGTGGGGTTCGTCCGTGTCCTTCTTGACGAATGTGCACACCAGGCGGACGCCCTTCGCCAGCGCAACGGCCACGCCGTCCACGTCCTTGCCTTCTTCCACCGTGAACGGAACACTCGTCGCGGGCAGATCGTCCGTTGAGGCCTCGACTATGTAGGCGCCGTCCAGCAGTCCTGAAATCGAGAACCGTCCCTCGGCGTCGGTTTCGCCGCTACCGGGCACGGACAGCAGTGATCGCAAGGTGGTCCTTTGTTGCTGTACCGTGATCTTCACTTCTGCGTCTGCCACCTTGGCACCGGTAGCCGCGCGCGTTACCGTGCCGGACACGGTCGCGCCCTTTTCCATGGTGACAATGGCATCCGTCGCGCCCACGGCGATGTTTGACTTCATGGTCCGACTGAAGGTGTCGGGCAGGCCGACGACGGCGGTAGCGAAGCCGGGTTGCTTTCCCACCAGCCCGACCGTGGCTTCGGCAGGCAAACCATCCAGCACGAATGCTCCGTCTGGGCCCGATGTCGCTACCGCGACGGCTTCGCACGGCATCATGTAGGGCAGCGTCTTCGCGTCGCCGAAATCGCCGATGAGAATCATGGCTGTAACTCGCACATTCGCAACGGGTTTCTCGGCTTCGTCCACCACGCGCCCGGCCACGGAACCCCGGGCGGGCATGACGAACCTGAATTCCTCCAAGCCTTTTCCCGCCTGTGTGAGAAACACCGGTGATTCGAAGGCGCATCCGTGCTTGGGGCTTGTCGCCACGAGAATCACCAAGTGCTGGGGCATGTCCGCGGGCATGTCCATGGAGAACCGTCCATCGGCTTCCGTGGTGGTCCGTGTGGCCTCTTCCAGTGCCCACGTGCCGGGCACTGGTGTCGTCAGGAGCAGTACCTCGGCGCCCGCCACCGGCTTGTCCGCTTCGTCCACCACGATGCCGCCGAGCGGCGTCGCCGTGCCGTCACCCGCCGCCTGAGCGAGAACCGGCACTAGCAAGACAGTCAGCCCCACAGCAAGCGCCAGGTATGCGGAACGTCGACAGGCCATTCTGTGCAGCGGTTTCATGATACGCCCCCCTCGTTAGGTTCGTTTCGTCAGGGTCTCGGGCGGAATCCCTGCCTCGAGACACACGTATACCGTCTAACCTGATTATGGCAGATTCGAAGTGAATCGATCAGTCGTCGCGCGTTCCGCTGTGGCGACGTGACCGCAGGTCACGTCACGATCGAAGCCCTACCGGCCCGCCCGGTCCCTTAACATGCTCGCGTCTTCGGTGGGGCCGCGCTCTGTCGCGGCCGTTGCGGGTAGACGCCATGTGCATAGACGGAGACGGTCGACACGGAGGTCGACCCTACGTCGGCTCTGCCGTTGTGGCCGGTTGCGGTCTCCCGGCCGCGCCACCGACGTGACGCCACACCCGCCAGGCGACGAGGGCTGCACAACCAATCCCGTCTGTCGGACGTGGACAATCAAGGTGGCTACCACAAGGTCTCCAATCGCTCGGCGCGGCCTGCCTCACGCCTCGCAACGGCAAGGGCAACCGTGTACGAAGGAGCGGGGTACTGTATAATCCGAACCGCAACCGCATCCGGGGTGACGGACGTACCACGAAAGGGCACTATTCCATGAAATCCCATTCACGACGTTCATTCTTGAGAGAAACAGCAGCGGGCGCCGGGCTGGTGGGCTTGGGTCCGTTGGCCGCGGCGGAGGAGAAGCCCATCCAAGGCTTTGACGACACGGAGACCACCACGCAGAAGGACAAGGTGTGGGAACCGATTTCGGATCGCAAGATCCGTATGGGCATCGTGGGGTACGGGGTGTGCCGGTTTGGGGCGGCCTTCAGTCTTCAGGACCATCCGAACATCGAAGTGGTTGCTGTCAGCGATCTGTTTCCTGACCGATGCAAAGCCTTGGCCGACG
>JAAEQP010001653.1 GCA_024231375.1 bacterium
TGGCGGCGGCGTTGCGGGCCTTGGTCCGGCGCAGCATGCCATGGCGCGGCTGGATTCTCGGCGGGGCGTTGGGGTTCCTTGTCGTGACCGCCTACTACGCCACGCGCACCGACAACTACGGCGGCGAATGCTACGGGTTCCGGTGGTACATCGTCTCCATGCCCGTGCTGCTGCTCATGGGCGCGCCGCTCCTATCCGGCATGCGAAAACGCTGGCAATGGATCTTCGTCGGCGCCCTCCTCGGCATCTCCTTCTACTCCGCATGGGAATGCACCAACACCGATTGGGTCTCCAGCCAGGAATGGACCTGCCGCATCTTCGGGCCGAGTATATAGGGTCGCCCAGAAAGTCTCCGGCCCATAGGACCTATAGGTCTAATACGACGCATACGCCCCGGCCAGTCCGAGACCAGCCCCACCCGCCCTTCCCTCTTCATTTTCCTCGCCACAATTGGCATAATGACCAAGCGTCAACTGACATAACTCGCCGTGCTCGGCGGTATGGTCCGTATCCGCAAGGAGCGACACGATGCGAAAAGCGCCTTTTCTTGCTCTGGCCCTCGTCCTGACAAGCGTGTTCCCGGCCGTGGCCGCCGAGAAGCCAGTCGCGCGCGACGTACCCGTCGCGTCGGACAAACCCAACGCTATCACCTTCGATGCCCGTCAGGCCAGGTTCATCCGGTTCGTCGTTCTCAGAACCAATACGGGTGGCCAGCCGTGCATCGACGAGTTGGAGGTCTACGGACCGGACTCGAAAGAGAATCTCGCGCTGCACGACAAGGGCGCCCGCGCCACGGCATCGTCCTGCTTGCCTGGCTACGCAGCCCACGCCATCGACCACTTGAACGACGGTCACTACGGCAACAACTGCAGTTGGATCTCTGCCCGGCCGTCTGGCGAGTGGGCTCAAATTGAACTGCCCACAGCCGCGGCCGTGTCGAAGGTCGTGTTCTCGCGCGACCGGCAGCGCGCCTTCAGCGACCGCATGCCGGTACATTTCGAGGTCTGTGTGTCTCTCGATGGTGAGCAATGGGATGTGGTCAAGCACGTCGAGACCAGCGCACTGCCCGTTCATGTCACGGGCAATATCGCGGGCGGGTTCAGGGGCGTTGTCCCCGGGCCGCCACCACCGCCGGGAGTCGGGGCGGCGCGGGCCGCGCAGTTGGTCAATGCGGCCCTCGTCGTCAGGGAGGACAGTCTGGGATTCACCAATCTTGCGCGCAGCCCGAAAGCGGTCCCCGCCGCTTCATCGGTCATTCGCGGATTTCCCATCCATCGGATTGCCCATCTCAACGACGGCAAGTACGGCAACGACCACAGTTGGATCAGCAAACGCGACCCCTCGTGGGCCGAGATCGATCTAGGTGACGTGTACTGGGTGTACAAGGTCGCATTCGGTAGTGACTCGTTGGGTGGGCGCACCGACCGGGCTGCGACGGACTTTGCCATCTACACGGCCGTCGAATACGCCAAGAAGACGGACTCCCCGGCATGGATCCGCGTTTCCTCAAGCCCCGGCACCGAGCCCATGCACATCCGGACGGATCGCGTCTTCAAGCCCGTCCAGGCACGCTGGGTCCGCGTGGCCATCGAGAAGACCAACGGGTCGGCGGTGCGCATTGACGAACTTGAGGTGTTCGGGCAGAAGAAGCCCATCCCGATCGATGCCATCGGTCCCATCGATGATTCGGGAGCCAAACCACTGCCTCCTTCTGCCGCACCCGTCGACGCAGCCCAACTCCGTCTCGCCTTCCTCGGCGAAGAGCACGCCTGGCTCAAGACGTACGGCCGCGCCGACCTGAGCCCGAGCCTCGTGCCCTATAACGGCCGCGTCAAGGAGTACCCCCGACACGTCGGCGATGACCGGTTGCCGTTGCCGCGCCTGGCGTCGGCGCCTGCCCTCGATGGGGTGAAGGACGATGCCTGTTGGCAGGGCGCGTCACGCGGCGTGGCTCGCGTGGCATCCCCCCGCGATTTCAAGAAGGGGGCCCTTGCCAATCATGCCGTCACCATCGGGTGGCACGATGAGCACCTGTACCTTCATCTTGAGTTCAACCAGCTTCTGAGCAGCCACCTGGCCGTGGTGTCCAGTGCGGACGGGCAAGGCTGCGGTGTGCTCGTCCACAAGAAGGACGGACTCTTCTTCCACCAGCATGTCCCCGAAGGTCGGCGGGCCAAACTCAAGACGAGTACCCCGGTCGAGGGGGCCTTCGACGAGGCCCTGACGCGTTGGGAGGTCCGGCTACCGTTGGCCTTGTTCCCCGACTGCAAGGAAGTCGGGATGCGCGTGGGTCTCGGCATGGGCGGCAGGCACACCCACAGCTTAGGCCGAATGATCGATTTTGTCTTCTCGGACGTGGCCATTGCTCAAGCCGGGCCGTGTCTTGACGGCGTGTTCAATGTGCGCATCGCGGCCCAAGGCGACGAGCCCATCGTGGTGCGCGGAAATGGTCCCGGCATTGAAGACGGCATGACGATCGCCCCGGGCGAGTCGTCCATCCTCGCGATCCAGGGAGACGACGGCGCGATCGGTCCCGAGTACGCGCTGAAGATCCTGGACGGCAACGACGAACAGTACACCCTGCATCTGTTTCGGTACGACCCGTCGAAACGGACGCTCGACTTGATGGACGATATGGTGGCGCGGTTCGCGATCAAGGGGCTGGATGTGCGCGCCGAACGCAAGGCGTTGAAGGCGCTTCGGGACCGCAACTCGAAGATCACGGCGAAGAAGAAACCGGATCGCGCGGCGGAACGGAACGCTTTCTTTGAAGCGCGCATGGCGAAACGGGACCTGTTCCTGCGCGAGCCCGACCTGGAACTCGCTGAAGATATCCTGTTCGTGAAGCGCCTGCCGTTTGAGCCATCCCACAACTACAGCGTCATCCTCGATTCGCGATTCCGGCCAGGCGGTGCCATCGCGCGCGTGAGTATTCCTCGCAAAGACGGGCGGTTCCAGCCCGGGAAAGCCGCGGTGGATCACCTGTTCGAGTCGGGCGGCGGCATTGCCCGCACCCCCGCGGCCGATTTCGCCCTTGAGAAGGTCTACTTCGCGTACCGTCCCGATAAGGACGGTTACTACCACATCATGGCGATGTACCCCGATGGCAGCGGCCTGCGGCAACTCACGGACGGCCCGTTCCACGACTACTGGCCCTGCCCTCTTCCGGATGGCGACCTCGCGGTTATCAGCACCCGATGCCGGATGCGGTTCCTGTGCTGGCGGCCTCAGGCTTTCGTGCTGTTCCGCATGGACCCGGAGGGACAGGAGTTCTGGCCCCTTTCTTACGCCAATCTGAGCGAATGGGCGCCGTCCGTTATGAACGATGGGCGTCTCATCTGGACCCGGTCTGAGTACCAGGACAAAGGCGCGGACTTTGGCCACACCCTGTGGGCGATCCGTCCTGGTGGCACCAAACCGGAACTCGTGTTCGGGAATGACATCATTCAACCCAACGGCTACGCCAACGGCCGGGAAGTGCCGGGAACGAACGAGTTCGCCTGCACGCTCATTTCCCATTTTGGCGACCTGAACGGGCCCATCGCCCTCGTTGACATCGACAAGGGGCGCTTCAATCCCAAGGCCATCACCAGCCTGACGCCGGAGGTGCCGTGGCCGGGCATGTGGCCCAAGGAAGAGTGTTTCCGCGACCCCGTGCCGCTGGCGCGCGACTACTTCCTCTGTTCCCATGCTCCGCAGAACCGGTTTGGTATCTTCGTCATCGACCGCTATGGCAACCGCGAGCTGATCTACGCCGACCGCGACATATCGAGCATGTGTCCCACGCCCTTCCGCGCGCAGACGCCGCCGCCTGTGCTGGCCAGCGCCATCGAACGCGACGCGGACGAGGACTACGGCGAGTTTGTCATCCGCGACGTCCATGCGGGCATCTCGCCGGCCGTCGAGCGTGGCGCCGTGAAGTATATCCGCGTCGTCGAAGAGGTTCGCGCCAATCTCGAGACCATGCCGGACGGCAAGTACCGAGACGATCATCCCGTGTTCCAGGATTGGTACGCGACCCCGGTTCACAAGGTCAGCGGTCCGAACGGGTGGCCCACCTATGTGGCCAAGGCACCCCACGGCCTTGTCCCCGTCGAGGAAGACGGTTCGGCCCACTTCAAGGCGCCCGCGAGGAAGGTCCTCTACTTCCAGGCCCTCGACAAGGACCTGAACGAACTCCAGCGGATGCGTAGCGTGGTGCAGCTACAGCCCGGTGAGAAACGCAGTTGCATCGGCTGCCACGAGAACAGGATCAACAGC
This sequence comes from bacterium, assembly GCA_024231375.1. The sequence goes on from JAAEQP010001653.1 coordinate 4,261, forward strand.
CCGGCCAACACCACGCGCCTTATCGCCCAGGGTCCCGTCAAACCGCAGATGGCCAAGTGGGAAGGCGTTCCCTTCTCCTATGAGAAGGTCGTCCAGCCCGTGTTCGACGCCAATTGCGTCGAGTGCCACGACCAGAACCACAAGATGGGCATCGACCTGCGCGGCACCCTCGACCTCGACAAGGTCCCCGCGTCGTATCGCAGCCTTGTCTCCAAGGGCCTCGTACACTATGCCGACATGGGGTACAACTCCGGCGGGTGCGAGAAGGTGCCGCCCCTGAGCCTCGGCACGGTCAAGAGCAAGCTGTGGCACGTTCTGGACGCCGGCCATCACAAGGTCCAACTCGACCGCGACGAAATGCTGCGCATTAAGACATGGATCGACCTGAACTGTCCTCTCTGGCCCGACTACATCAACCGCTTAGAGCGTCCCGGACCCCCCGAGAAGATCGCCAAGGCACAGTAGACAGGCATCTCGTGTCCTTCTCGTCTTTGGCGGAGTGGGAGCGGTCGGCGTCATCTTGGGAAGCCCGCGAAAGAAGCCAGGGACAGAGGGGCCGTTGAAGAAGTGCCGCCTCACCACGCGCAGGCCGCGAAAAGGCCAGGGACAGACCCGTCTCGCTACGCTCGCTGGGGTCAGTCCCGGCGTCTTCGCATCCCCACTCCGGGGCTGTTGAAAAAGGTCCCGGACTGCCGAAAACAGAGTCTCAACCCAGTTACATCCCAACCGTGTCATCCCGAGCGAAGTCGAGGGATCTCTCATGGGTGAGCGCCCA
>JAAEQP010001654.1 GCA_024231375.1 bacterium
AGGAAGAGGTCGAACTCAAGGATGCCCGGCCCGAGAGCCCCCTTAAGAACGATGCGGCGACGTACATGATGGGGATGGGGCGTCGCGGCGGCTACCGGCCCGAAACGTGGGACTGGAAATGGGACGTCGAGAAACACCAGGACAGCGTCTGGCTCGGGGACGTCGACGGCGGCGTTCAGTGCAAACTGATGGGGCCGGACTATGAGCGGCCGTTCGTGAACATCAACTACCACTACAAGCCGTTGAGGCTGCCGAAGGCGTGGTACAACGACGGCAAGGGCGGATGCACGATCCGGGAGGAAGGCGACACGGTCGTGTTGCGCGCCTACAGCGGGGAACGGCGCCTGGCAAAGGGCGCGCAACTCCAGTTCGTGTTCCGGCTCCTGCTGACGCCGTTCAAGACGCTGAGTCCCGAGCACTGGAACCAACGCTATTTCCACAATGGCGTCCCGCAGCCGGATGTTGTGAAGAGCACGGACGCAAACCTTGTCAATATCCACCACGCCAACGGCAGCAACCCATACATCAACTACCCGTTCCTGCGGACGGACGAGTTGACTGCCTACATCAAGACGGCACACGAGAACGACCTGAAGGTGAAGCTCTACTACACGGTGCGCGAGCTGACGAATCACGTTGTGGAGTTGTGGGCGTTGCGCAGCCTTGGGGACGAGATTCTGATCAACGGGCCTGGCGGGGGCAGTTCCTGGCTGCAGGAACATCTCGTGTCGGACTACGTCCGCGCGTGGGAATGCCATCTCGGGCCGGGCGATGTGTGCGCGGCCGTGGTCACGAACGGCATGTCGCGTTGGCACAACTACTATGTGGAAGGCCTTGCCTGGCTCATCGAAAACACGGCGATGGACGGCCTCTACATTGACGACGTAGCCTACGATCGCGACGTGATGAAACGCGCGAGGAAGATTCTCGACCGAGAACGCCCCGGCTCGTTGATCGACGTGCATTCTTGGAACCACTTCAACGCGCGCGCGGGGTTCGCTGTCTGCGCGAACCTGTACCTCGAGCATTTCCCGTACATCGACAGCATTTGGTTCGGCGAAGG
>JAAEQP010001655.1 GCA_024231375.1 bacterium
AAGCGCGGCGTCAAGGGAAAGCGTAAACAAGCTGCATGGGACAACTCCTACCTCGAAGAACTCATCATGCAGGTCTAGCTTTTAGTGCGATTGCCCTGGCGTCCCGCGTACGGCTGCTCCCTCATGGCCACCGCAGCCGCCAGGCCTTGCGCCGGGCGAGCCCCGAACGCTATCGTGCAATGAACACTCGAAGGAAACGCGCTCACTCGATCACGGGGGACCTCACCATGAACCGACGAGACTTTCTTCTCTCCATGGCCAGTGTCTTGGGCGGGACCGCGTGCGCCACCGCGGCAAGGCGCGTTCCCCGACGACCGCCGAACATCGTACTCATCCTCATAGACGACCTTGGATGGCGGGACGTGGGGTGTTACGGCGGCGAGGCGTTTGAAACGCCGAACGTCGACCGGCTTGCCGCGCAGGGGCTTCGGTTCACCCAGGCCTACGCCAACTGCACGGTGTGTTCGCCGAGCCGCGCGGCCCTCATGACCGGCAAGAATCCCGCCCGCCTTGGGTTCACCGGGCATATCACGGCCATCGGCAAACACCGGCACCCGGAAGGCAGTCGCATTCTGCCACCGGATGACAAGATGTACGTGCCTCACGAAGAAGTCACCCTCGCGGAAGCCTTGAAGCCCGCCGGCTACGCATCCGCCAGCGTCGGCAAGTGGCATCTGGGACACGAAGGGTACTGGCCCGAGGACCAGGGGTTCGACATCAACATCGGCGGATGGACCCACGGCAGTCCGCCCAGCTACTTCCATCCCTACACCAAACCCAACCAGGAGTGGAACCCGTCCATCCCCACGCTGAAAGGTGGCCAACCCGGCGACTATCTCACCGACCGTCTGACCACCGACGCCATCGGGTTCATGGAGGACAACCGCGACCGGCCCTTCTTTCTCTATCTCACCCACTACGCGGTCCACACGCCGCTCCAGGCGCCCAAGGACCTTGCAGACAAGTATCGGCGCAAACTCGACGGGACCGGCACGCCCATTGACCCCGCCTATGCCGCCATGGTCGACAACACGGACACCAACGTGGGCCGGGTCCTGGATGCCCTGGACCGGCTGGGTCTCACCGACGACACGGTGGTCGTCTTCTTCTCGGACAACGGCGGCCGGCAGAAGAGCGCCAGCAACGCGCCCTTGCGCGAAGGCAAGGGATGGGTCTACGAAGGCGGCCTTCGCGTGCCGCTCATCATCCGTTGGCCGGGCCGCGTGCCCGAGGGACAGGTCTGCGACGAACCTGTCATCGGCACGGACCTCTATCCCACCTTCGTGGAACTGGCCGGGCCCGAGGCGCGCGCCGGATCGCCGCTGGACGGCATCAGCCTCACGCCCTTGTGGAACGGCGCGGACCACCTCGACCGCGACACGCTCTATTGGTACTACCCCCACTACCATCCGACGGCCAAACTGCCCGCCGCGGCCATCCGAAAAGGCGACTTCAAACTGGTCGAAACCTACGACCCGCCCAATATCGAGTTGTTCAACCTGACCGACGACCTGTCGGAACAGACAAACCTTGCCGCGGCCATGCCGGATAAGGTGAACGAGTTGCGTGCCGAATTCGAAGAATTCCTTGACCGAGTCGGCGCGATTCGACACACCATGAATCCCGACCGGCAACCCGATTAGTCCGTCTCAAACGAGAAGGAGAGGAGCATCATGCGTAGCGGCCTTTCGCGACGACGATTCCTGACGCGGCTAATGGCGGGGGCAACCGGTCTCGGTCTGCTTGCGCGATCTCGCACCGGCGCAGCCCAAGGGCGACCGCCGGGGCCGAACATCGTGTTCATCATGGCCGATGACCTCGGCTATGGCGACCTCGGCTGCTACGGTCAGCAACGCATCAAAACGCCCAATATCGACCGTCTCGCCCGTGAAGGAACCCGGTTCACGCAATGCTATGCCGGCTCCACGGTCTGCGCGCCCTCGCGGTGCAGTCTCATGACCGGGAAGCACACGGGCCATACTCGCATCCGCGACAACATTCCCCATGAAATCTGGCTGCAGCCCGACGACGTGACCGTGGGCGAAGTGCTGAAACAGGCGGGATACCACACCGGCGCCATCGGGAAATGGAGCCTGGGCAACCCCGGTTCGTGGGGCATAGCCAATTGCCAGGGGTTCGACTACTTCTACGGTCATCTCAGCCAGGACCAGGCCCATTTCTATTACCCCGACTACCTCTGGGAAAACGAGAAGGTCGTTCAACTCAGTGGCAACCGAAGCGAGGAGCGAAACGAGTACACACACGACCTGTTCACGGAGAAAGGTCTCGGGTTCATCCGCGAAAACCACCAGCGGCCGTTCTTCCTGTACATGGCCTATACGCTCCCTCATTGGTCCGACTTCGATCACGATACGCCCGAATCTCAGATCGTGCCGTCCGACACGCCGTATACCGACGAGGACTGGCCTCAAGTGGAGAAGAATTACGCGGCCATGGTCACGCGCCTCGACAAGGACGTAGGCAGAACGCTCGACCTGCTCAAGGAACTGGGCCTCGACGAAAACACCATCGTCTTCTTCACGAGCGACAACGGCCCGTCGGCCGAATCCTCACATTCGGTTGAGTTCTTTGATAGCAATGGTCCCTTGCGCGGCGTGAAACGCGACCTCTACGAAGGCGGCATTCGGGTACCCATGATCGCGCGATGGCCGGGCCGTGTCCCCGAGGGCCGCGCCAGCGACCAGGTGTGGGCGTTCTGGGACGTTCTGCCCACCTTGGCCGAACTGGCCGGGCTCCCCGTTCCCGAAGAGACCGACGGCATCTCCATGGCGCCCACGCTGGCCGGTCGAGACCAAGCCCAGCAACACGACTACCTCTACTGGGACTATGGCCATGTCCGCGGCGGATTCTCGCAGGCGGTCCGGTCCGGAGATTGGAAGGGAGTCCGTCGTGGACCGGATGGCCCCATTGAACTCTACGACCTGTCCAGCGACGTAGGGGAGACCCACGATCTCGCGGGCGAGAAACCGGACATCGTCGCACGGATTGCGGCCATGATCGAGGAAGCCTATACCCCGTCCCCCGACTACCCAATCAAGACGAGGAAGACGCGACGCTGACGCCATATCAGGGCAGACTTCGACGGTCTTCCGGGACGGCATCCTCTTGACTGTCAGCCGTGTCCCGCATACACTTGAGATTGGCTTTGGGGAGCTGTGCGCAGGCGTACCCCACAGGACCGGTATCAATCTGTTTCATAGACGAATCGGGATAGCCCTACACATGTCCCGGAGGCACCATGATTTCAGACACTACGGATAGCGGCGAAAACGCTGGTGGACCCCGCAAACGCATCGGTGAATTGCTCCTCGAGGCAGGGCTCATCACCAAGGACGCCCTCGAGGACGGCTTGGCAGCCCAGAAAAAGAACGGGGGCAAGATCGTCGAGAACCTGATCGCCCTCGGGCATATGGAGGCCAGAACCTTCGTCCAGTTCCTGGCCCGGCAACCCGGCATCCCCAGCATCACGTTGACCAACTACCAAATCTCGCCCGACCTCGTTGGTCTCATCCCGGGCGAGCTTGCACGGGAACATCAACTGTTTCCCATCGACAAGATGGGCAAGCTCCTGACCGTGGCCATGGCGTGCCCCCTCGACGCCGAGACCATCCAGGAACTCGAGACCATCACAGGACTGCGGGTCAAACCCATCCTCTGTCCCGTCAACGATATCGAGGCCGCCATCGCCAAGTACTACCACGTCGAAGGCGAACCCGAGCCGGAGGGCAACTTCGACCATCTCGGCGTCAGCCTCAAACTCGAAAGCATCGCGACTACCGTGCGGAAGTTCGAATCGCTTCCGGGACTGCCCGAGACCGTTGAACGCGTTCGCGAAGCCATGCTGGATCCCGAGATTCCCATCACCGACGTGGCCCGCGCCATCAGCACCGACCCGCCCATCTCGGCCCAGTTGCTCACCGTCGCCAATAGCGCCGCCTACGGATTCCAAAGCCGCGTGCTCAGCGTCGAAGCCGCCGCGTCGCTGCTTGGCTTGAAAGAAACGTACAGCATCGCCCTGTCGTCGGCGGTGATCGACCTTTTCTCGAAGTCCGACACCTTCGACTACCAAGGCTTCTGGAACCGGTCCTTCGTCTGTGGCGCCGCGGCCAAGGCCATTGCCGAGGAACGTGGAGAAAGCAGACCTTCCGGTGTGTTCTCCGCCGGACTCCTCTATGACCTTGGACAACTCGCCCTGACGGAAGTTGCCGGCGACCGGTATGCCGAGATCGAGTCTGGTCTCGACGGCATTGAGTTGGTTCAGCAAGAGGAAGAGTCCCTTGGGCTGTCCCACACCGAAGCGGGATACGAGTTGGCGCGTGCCTGGGGATTCCCGCCTGAACTCGCCGAGCCCATCCGCTTCCACCACGCGCCCGAATCCGCCAAGGAAGTGCCGATCAACGTGGCTACCGTGGCCATCGCCGCGGTCATGGCCCGTGCGTACCAGGATGAAACGAGCGACAACCCCAATCTTTTCGAGCCGTGCCGGGCCTCACTCGAACAGTTGAACTTGACCCAGGCCGCCGCGGCCAAGGTCCTCCATCATCTCGTCGAAACCCTCGAAGTGCCGCCCAAACCCTAGTCCACAGGCCCCACACGGCCGTCCGGGAGGTCCTCCATGAACCGACGCCGATTCTTCCTCATTGCGACCCTTGCGGTTGCCATTCTGTCCCCGCTTTCCGTCGGCGCCGAATCTTACGCGCCCACGTTCCGCGATTTCTCGGGGGCGTGCCAGGGGAAACTCGACGGGGACCTGTGGGACAACGCCCTCTCGTGGGACCGGCACGACATCCCTTGGGCCACCCTCGAACCCGAGCCCGGCGCGTGGAACCAGGGCGAACTCGACGCTTGGGGCCGACGCGCGATCGAGTATCGCGAACGCGGCGTGCAACTGCTCCCCATGCTGGGCTACAACGCCCCGTGGTCCTGGGACCGTGGACCCCGCACCGTGGCGCGGGACGGCAAGCGGATTCACATCACGCCCGAACGGCGTGGCCGGTTCACACGGGCCGTCTACACCCGCGCCGAACAAGGCCCGTGGCGACCCGAGACGGTCGAAATCGTCCAGGGCGACGGCACGTGGCCGCTCGCTGAAGAACACGTCCCGGCATGGTGCGAATACGTCCGCCGCGTCACGGCCCATCTCAATAGATCCCCTTACAACGTCGAATACTTCCAGATCTGGAACGAGGCCCATCCCGCCAGCGGGTTCTGGGAAGGCAATCTCGACACCTACATGCAGCGCGTGCATCTGCCCGCCGCGCGCGTCATCCACGAACTTGGCGGCAAGGTCGTGTACGGTGGGTTCCCGTGCTGCGGCAGCCGCGACGATCTGATCGCATTGCTCGACCGGCACGATGCGTGGGATTCCATCGACGTCATCGACGTCCACTACAACGGACTCGACGCATGGCCCCATCTCAAGGCGGCCGCCGCCGAACGCGGGCGCCGGGACCTCGGTATCTGGCAAACCGAGCTCGGATTCACCAGCAACCCCGCTTTTGTCAGCAACGTGTATCCCCGGATTCTCCACTGGTGCCTCACCAATGGCTGGGACCACCCCGACCGGTACAAGGCCTTCCTCTTCGCCTATTGGTCCCCCAACGACCCCAAAGCCTACGGGTACGGCAAGACCCTGCTCAACGGCGACAGCCTCAGCGTGCATGGCGCCAGCTTGGCGACCCTCGCCGAACTGCTCCAGGGCGACGACTTGCGGGCTTTCCCCGGTGTGTCCTCCGCGTCGGGCGTGCCAACGGTGCTGACCGAGACCGAGACGTCCATTGAAGCCTTCGCGGTGGAGGATCGGATTGTCGTCGCCGTGCATTGGGTCCGGAAGGGCAGAACCCGCGGGCATGTTCCGCGCTCGATAGGTCTGTCCTTCAAGGGCGTTGACCGCAAGAGGGTCAAAGGCGTCGAACGATGGACGGCCGACGGAAAGCGCGAGGACATCTCCCGCCATCTGCGGCCGGGCTGGCGGCTAACCGAAGTGAGAGCGCCCCTGGTGAGTAAGGACGACATCGTCGCCTCTGAATGGGACGGCATGTCCGACGGCAAGATTCGCAGCTTCTACGTGGCCCTCACGCTCGGCGAAGCAGACCGTCGCCCGAGTTACCGACGTTAGGGAAGGACGCTCCCCAGGCGACCGCCGGCTGCGGCAAGGCGTGCCGTGGCCTCGGTCGCATCGACATCGAGTTGTGTCATCACCACGGCGGCGCGAATGTCGTTCCCGGCTTTGTTCAAGGCTTCCCGCGCACCGGCTTCGTCCAATCCGGTGAGGGCCGCCACAATCCGCGCGGCGCGTTCGTGCAGTTTAGCGTTGACCGGTTTCATCCCCACCATCAAACCGTCGTACACATACCCCGCCCGCGCCATAGCGCCCGTCGAGATGAGGTTCAACACCAGTTTCGTGGCCGTGCCGGCTTTCAGGCGCGTCGATCCTGGCAATACTTCGGGGCCCGTGTCCAACGCGATGACGCAGTCCGCGCCGTCGCGGCACGCCGGGTTGCAGCACACCAGCACCGTCGATGCGCCGCGCGTCGCGGCCTCCTCCAATCCCCCGTGCACATACGGCGTCGTTCCCGATGCAGCGATGCCCACCACCGTGTCGTCCTGCGTCACGGGCGGTTCGATGGACGCGATGTCGTTGCGCCCCAACGCCCGGTCGTCCTCGGCTCCTTCGATGCTGTTGCGCAGCGCTGCTTCGCCCCCCGCGATCAGGCCGATCACGGTCTCCGGTAAAACACCAAACGTGGGCGGGCATTCCGACGCGTCCAGCACGCCTAGTCGTCCGCTCGTGCCCGCGCCGATGTAGATCAGGCGCCCTCCCGAAGACAAGGAGTCGCCCGCCATCGCGATGGCTTCGGCGACACGCGCCTGCTGCCGCATCACGGCCGGGGCGATCGCCGCCGCGTCGCGGCACATATGATCCACCAATTCCGAGGGTGACAAGGCATCGATGTGCGGGGCATCAGCGCGGCGTCGTTCCGTAGGCGGAAGCCCCCCGCTCCCGTCGGCCGCCTCGCCGCGGCAGACCACCGAAATCGGCGCGCCGGGGGGGAGTTCATTCCGGTAGGCAAGCTCAATCACCGCGCGATGGCCAAGGAGCGGTGCGACTTCCGGCGCCGCGGTGAGCCGCGTCTCGCCAAGGGCATGCGACAGTGCCTCGCGGTACCGTTCGCAATGTTCGACCAGACCGCCATTCAGGAACACCGGCGCATCGTCCGCCAATCCCAACCGGTCCGCGCCTGCCAGCACCTGACGTGCGAGCCGACGCGCTTGGTCGCGGACACAGGCGTCGGCAACCGCATCCCCCTCATCCGCCGCGGCCGTTACCGCCTTCGACAACCGGGCCACCTGCCGTTTGTCCGCGTCCTGCGCCCAGAGGACCAACTCGTCGAGTCCCGGCACCCCCGCTGCATGGGGAAGGGTTTCCCCGAGCACCGTCGACGGACCCATCCCGTCGGCCGCCTCGGCCGCGGCCCGCAATCCCGCCACCCCAAGTTGGTACGCGCTGCCGTCGTCCCCGAAGAGCGTGCCGCGTCCGCCGACAATTCTGGAATGGACCGGCCCGTCTTGAGCCACCACGGCGGATCCCGTCCCCGCGATGGCAAGGACACCTTGCCCTTGTCCCGCATTGGCCATCAGCACGGGGCGCAGGTCTTCCGTGACGATCACGCGTTCCGCACCGAACTCGGTCGAGAGCGCATGGGCGATGGCCTCGCGCAAATGGAACCGGCGCGCGCCCGAGACACCGCACGCGATGACATCGGCCATGGGTCCACCTTTATCGAGAAGGTCGACAATCAGTTCGATGAGTACGCGGATGCTGGCATCGATGCCGAGTAAGATAGGGTTGCTGGCCGTCGACTCCAGTTCTCGAACCAACGCGCGGTCGTTGTACAACCCCGCCTTGGTGAAGCTTCCTCCGCCATCGATCCCGACCACACGCATCGTCACATCCCCCGCCGTGATTCGCCACGCGGCCGTCCCGTCCCGACAACGTACGAAACGGCCATGGCGTCATGGTACCATGGGCACAACCGGGGGAGAAACGACCGCATGAACGATACGCACGACGCCACGGCCTTGCTTGCCGTGCTGCTGACATCCGGCGCGGGCCGCGCCACAGCACACCGCGCGCACCAACTGGCCGGGCAACTCAAGATGCCGCTTCACGAGATCCTCGGTCTCCCCAAAGTGAAGCGCATCAGACGCCTCGGCCCGCTGAACCCGCGGTTGGCGGAAACCCTCGGTCGATGCACTCGCGCCGCGATGAAGACCGCCGAACGCCTCGTTCGCGCCGTCGACGATGCGGGAGGCGAGAGTGTGCCCCTTGGCGCGCCGGGCTACCCGCCACGCCTACTCCAGGCCCTGGAGACGTCCGCACCGCCCGTCTTGTTCCTGGTGGGCGCCCGAAGCCTTCTCGACGAACCGGCCGCCGCCATCGTCGGCGCACGCCTCGCCACGGCCAAAGGACTGTCCCTGGCAACCAAATCCGCCGCGGCCTTGGCCGGGCACGGTGTACCTATCGTCAGCGGCGGCGCCCGAGGCGTAGACAGCGCGGCCCACGCGTCGTCCTTGTCGGCAGGAGGCGGGACCATCGTCGTCCTGCCCCAAGGGCTCCTGACCTACGACCCGCCCGCCCCGATCCGTGAGGGTATCGACGACGGACGCGTGCTCCTTCTCAGCGCGTTCGCGCCCGACACGTCCTGGCAAACTCACGCCGCCGTTACCCGCAATGCCACCATTGCCGCCCTTGCCGACCTCGTATGCGTTATCGAACCGGCCAAACAAGGCGGAAGCATCCGCACCGCCCGCTACGCGTTGAAGCAAGGCGCGCGTCTCCTCGTCCACGTGAACCGCCGCAACCGCGCCGTCCTGGAACCCCTTCAAGACGCCGGCGCCCTGCCCCTGGTCGAACCCGGTGCCTCGTTCGATATCCCCCGCATCACCCGCATGTGGGACGACCGTCCTCCCCGGCCCCAAGGACAAACCGACCTCTTCTGAGTAGGGCCGGTCAACGCACATTGTGCACGGGATCCTTGCAGCAGCACAGTCGCAACCAAACGGAAGGGATAGGGCAATCTGCCATGCGTTGGTTGCGACGTGGTCTCCTGACCGAGCCACTCCTCCCCCAACCCTCGGCGACATGTACCAACACCCCGCTTCGGCGCGACTACATGTCCCCGAATGACCGGTTCTTCGTAGGGTGTGTCGAGGTCCGCCGGAGGCGGGGCGAACACGCACCATTCCGGATTAAGTTCCACGTCTGCGCGATGGTTCCGGAACCGCGCGCTCTCGGGGACATGTACCAAGCGCCGCCCCCGGCGCGACTACGTGTCCCCGAACGGCGACCCGATGACGACGCGCACACACGGCGCGGCTTTCTGACGGTGCCACTCTCACCATCGCGAGGCTTCCAAGCAACTGCGGTACGACACCGGTGCCCGCCGTGCCATGCGCACCAGCGTGGCGACCTATCGGTCGCGCCAAGTGAACCGGTGGGTTTTGGGGTAGCTCATGCTTCGGCGGTGTCCGGGATTGCGTCGGCGCTTTCGGGGGGGAAGTACATGGCGTTGAGCGACCGGGCCACTTCCGGCAGCGGCACAGAGACGTTGTTGCCTGGGATGGTCAGACTGCCGTTGGTGAACAGGATGGACAGAGCCGGTCCATCACTGTCCCTTGTCTGGTCGATTCCCAGAAGCTTGCTCACGGGCCAGGAACGTGCCCCGCGGTGTCGTTCGATGCGGATTGTGTCCGATGTGAACACGTATGCGCGGGTGCGAAAGTAGTCGTAGAGCATCCAGAGCACGATGATCGGACTTCCGCCGATGGCCAGGAACCTTGCCGCGAATCGCACGGAACCAAACCAGAACATGGGCACCGAGAAGGCCACCAGGAAAAGCGGCAGCAGCACACCGATGAGTCCCCGATGAACTCCCACCGCGTCGACGCGATAGACACTGTCGTCGGGCACTTCAAGCCTATGCCCGGCCCAGGACGGTGCAGTGTCGAGGGTTGCGTTGGTGCATCGGTCCTCGAGTTGGCGATGAATCTGACAAACGTTCGTGACCTCAAGCGATATCGGTATGGTCAGGGAACTGCCGACCACTTCAAGGCGCTTGCCTAGCCAGGGGCCGCGCCGGTATTCCACACGGCGGATCTCGTCATACGGGAGCGCTTGCGTGCGCATTCCCTGGTTCAGTTCAAGTGCGGTCGCGGTGAAACGCAACTCTCGACTCGGATAAATCAGACGGCTCCGGACGACGAGGAAGATCAGAACCGCGACCAACGCCCCAGCGATACACAGCGCCCGTTCAAGCGGGCTGTTCCCTGTCACTCCGAGAAGAACGAGAACCGGGACCGTGCATGCCATACCCACGATTCGCGCCACGGCGTGCCTGGCCACAGTTGGTGGCGAGAGATCGAACCTTGTTGGCGCCAAAGAGGCCGGGCCAAGGGTCGGCGCGAATTCGGGAGGGAGCAGTTCATCGCCCATTACGTCCTGCAGGAGAGTTTCCGCAAGTTCTTCGTTCATCGGCAGGTGGACGAGGCCCCTTGGACACATCAGCAACAGCACATCGCCCCAGACTGGATGGCGACGCCTCGTGGCGAAGACCTCGCCCAGCGGATAGCGCTGCTCGAAGCCGCATCGAACAATGCGGATCGTGCCGTCTTCGAGAACGACCGAACCCCACAAACGCCAAAGGTGCCACAAGGGAAAGAGCATGAATGGAGCCGTCCACACCCACACCAGCCACGCCGAATTGCCGGCGTTTCCAAACGAACGGCTCAATCCGACGAAAACGGCGGCGAGCAGGAAGCCCAAGGGGCGCAGACGGTCGCGCCAGGTGAAGCGATAGGTCTTGGGGTACTGCATGTCGATCACGGCCGTCGGGTACTCCTCTGACGCGTGCGTGGGAGACAGGGCGTGGCTGGCCGGTTGCACAGTCCCCCTTCCCCCGCGTATGAACGTGCTAATCGGATACATGAGGCTAACAGAGCGTGACGGCGGATGTCAAAGGGTAGGAGGCGGTTGGCCGTCAGCTATCGGGAGCCGCCGGGCGCACGAGATCCTTCACTTCGTTCAGGATGACGCGTAGGCGAATGTGTCCTAGTTGGCAAATGACCCAACGCCGTCATGCTGAGCGTCAGCGAAGCATCTCGCACTGAGGTCAAGCCGCTGGAGGGTCGAGGTCCTCTGTTTCCTTCAGTTGGGATGGCGAGAAAGAGAGGCGGTCGACGGTCAGCCAAGAGGGGATGCCAACCACGGATTTCACGGATGGCACTGATGGGAAGGCCGGGATGGGGTCGGCCGGTCGGCCAGACCCGACAGATCGGACCGCGTGGTCCCAGCAGACGGAGATGGCAGAGCGGGCAGCCTCGACAGGGAGGGGCCGCGCACAGTCAGCGCGCACGCATACGCGCCACCCTTGACGCATATCCGCGTCATTAGACGAAGAAATATAGGCCAAGGCCCCGCCCGGGCCGGGGTGGCTGTTGGAGTCTGGCTCTTGTGGATTGGGTGGGTCTGGCCTAGAATGGACAGTACGTTGGCGCGGTGATGCTTCGACGGGACAGAGGAGGAAGGGCCATGGGCACGTACCTCATGTTCGGGAACTACTCGGAGGAGGCGCTGCAGGACATCGGGTCGGCACGGACCGCCAAGGCCATGAAGATCATTGAGGACATGGGCGGCAGCGTGGTTTCGATGTATGCGCTGCTGGGCGTGCAGGACTTGGTGCTGATTGTAGACATGCCGAGCGCGCAGGCAGCGGCGAAGGCGTCGGTCACGATCGGCCGCATGACGGGCATCATGTTCTCGACGTCGCCGGCCATCCCGGTCAACGATTTCGACCAGATGATGGAAGAGCTGGGTAAGAGTTGAAGCAACGGCCACGGCCGTCCACGGAAGGAACGACCCTATGGCGGAGATGACGTCCCACGAACGGTTCGCACGCATGTTTGCACATGAGGAGGCGGACCGGGTCCCCATTATTGACGACCCGTGGGGCGCCACCATCGAGCGGTGGCATCGGGAAGGTATGCCCGAAGACGCGGACTGGACCGATTTCTTCGGCCTGGACAAGACGGCTGGTATCGGCGGCGACATCAGCCCGCGGTACGAAGAGAAGACGCTGGAGGAAACCGACGAGTACACCATCTGCACCACGTCGTGGGGCGTGACGCAGAAGAGTTGGAAACATGCCGCGTCGACGCCGGAGTTCCTCGCGCACACCATAGTGGACGCCGACACATGGGCCGAAGCGAAGGTCCGGATGACGCCCACCCGCGACCGCGTCGACTGGGACGGTCTGGCCAAGCACTACGCCGGGTGGCGCGATCAGGGACTATGGATCACGGCAGGCCTGTGGTTCGGGTTCGACGTGACCCATTCGTGGATGGTCGGCACGGAACGCGTGCTGATGGCCATGGCCACCGATCCGGACTGGCTGGTGGACATGTGGAACCATCAGTTGGACACATGCACCGCGCTCCTGGACCAAGTGTGGGACGCGGGGTACACGTTCGACTCCATTCTCTGGCCCGACGATATGGGGTACAAGAACAACACCTTCTTCTCGACAGACATGTACCGTGCCTTGTTGAAACCCATTCACAAGCGGGCCGTCGAGTGGGCCCACGCCAAAGGCGTGAAGGCCCATCTCCATTCGTGCGGCAATGTGAGCCCCTTCATTCCCGATTTCGTCGAGATCGGGTTGGATGCGCTGAATCCGTTGGAAGTGAAGGCCGGTATGGACCCCATCGCGTTGAAAGCAGCCTACGGCGACGACTTGGTGCTTCACGGCGGGATCAACGCCGTGTTGTGGGACGACATCGACGCCATCGAGGCGGAGATGCGCAAGACCGTGCCTACGCTCAAGCAGGACGGCGGCTACGTCTTCTCGTCGGACCATTCCGTGCCGTCCAGCGTGAGCCTGGACAACTTCCGCCGCATAATCGAACTGGCCAAAGAACTGGGGTCGTACGAGTGAGCGTTCGCCCCCGTCTCTGCCGGGCGATCACCCCTGGAAGTGGATGACTTACATGACGACGATTATTCGGTTTGTGGTATGCGCTACTGTCGTCTGCGTGGCGGTGTGTGCGTGGGCGGAGGAGTCATCGTCACCTGAGCCGCCTACACCTCTCCTCGCGCCGGGGCAACTCGATGCGCTTCTGGACGACATCGAACACGATCTCAGCGGCCTCGAACGCATGGGGGTCCGGTTCCGTCAGAAGAAGCACCTGGCCATCTTCAGCAAACCCGTCAAAGCCGAGGGCCTGCTTCTGTTCAGACGCCCGGCCGATCTGCGGTTCGAGATCGTCCGTCCTTTTCATTCAGTTCTCGTGGTTCACGGCAAATCGGTTGCGAAATACGAACGCATGGATGGCGAGTGGGTGAAGTTGCGGCATGGCGCCGCCGATGCGTTGCAGCTTATCTCGGGACGGTTGACCGGGTGGCTGCAAGGCAAGCTGCGCGACGAGACCGGGTTGTTCGAGGTGCAGGCCACCAGCGCCGAACCGAAGACGGTGCGCCTTGTCCCAGGCGATCCCAAACTGGCGCGCTACATCGGCGCAATCGAACTGCACTTGACCCCGCGCCCGTATCGCATCGAGTCCCTCACCATCCGCGAGCAGGGCACGGACCGGACGGAGATCGTGTTCTTCGACGAAGTGCGGAATCTTGAGTTGCCGGACGCGTACTTCGATGTGAAGCGCAAGGAGCCCTTGGCGGTGGACCTGCCCGAACCGGTGCCCGCCGAGTAGGTGCATCCTACTTCAGATAGCCGATGGCCTCGAGTTGTTCGCGTTCGGCGTCGGTGAGATCGCGGGTGCAGGGTGTGGCGGGCACCCTTGGATGGGCGGCTTCCCAGGCCGCCATGTGGGCGCGCAGTTTCTCGGCGATTTCCGGGTGACCCTTGACGCAATCGGTGCGTTTCCCGTTTTCGGTCACGCCGACTCGCTGGAGTTCCAGAGGATTCACTCCCCAGTGGCCGTCGCGGTTGTCGAACAGTTTCCATTCGCGGCCGTACACGCCGACCTTGTCGTACTTGCGGTACTGGGTCTCGGTCATGAGCAGATCGGGCAGTGGCAGGTCCTCTCCGCCCAGAAGCGGCAACAGCGACATGCCGTCCATGCCTTCCGGACCGACCGCCCCCACGTACTCGAGGATCGTTGGCATGACGTCCAGTAGCCGCACGGGACGTGCGATGTTGGCGGGCTTCAAGCCTTCCCTACGCCATAGGATTAGCGGAACTCGGACCTGCGACTCGTAGAGCAACCGTCCATGGGCCGTCGAGAAGGTCACCGATGGGTGGCTGCCCAATCCTTGCCCATGGTCGCTCAGGATGACGAAGAAGGTGTCTTCCCATCCCGGGAGGGACGTGAGCTGTTGCGCGAAACCGTGTGTGTCCAGTGAGACTTGGTGCAAGGCGTCGAGGTATCCCGAACTCGGACGGCCTTTGTGTTTGCCGCGCAATTCGGGTCTGGTCAGCGACTTTCTGCCGCGCCATGCTTCGTGCATTTCCATGATGTTCAGGTACACAAGACACGGCTCCTCCGGATGGGCCGTCGCGAATTCGAGGGTCTGATCGTACAGGTGCATTGCGGACGGCAGTCGATCCCGGCCTACCACCGGCGCCCGGGCGTCCACGGCGACGTCCATGTCCTTCATCCACTTGAACACCACGGCACTGTCGATGTAGGTGTCGAACCCCTGGTGCATGTTGAACACGCTGTTGATGACGGGGTTGGCCGTGATGCCGAAGGTGGTGTAGCCATGCCCCTGCAATGCTTCGGCCAAGGTGACGAACCGGTCGTTCAGGGCTTCGTCCCGTTCCTTGTAGAGACCCAAGGTGCGTGGGTAGCGAGATGTGATGAGAGACCCGATGGATGGACGCGTCCAACTGCATTGGGCGATGGGGTAGTGAAACCGGACGCCTTCCGCAGCCATGGCGTCCAATTCCGGCGACACCGGGTCATCGAAGCCGTAGCTTCCAAGCATGTCGGCCCGCAGGGTGTCGATGATGAGTAGGACTACGTTGGGGCGAGGAGAGTCGGTCTCGGCTGCCGCGGTCCACCATAGGCCGCACACAAGGGCCAACGCCAGTGCACCGCGCATGACCCGGGGCGTCATCACATCATCCCCACGAACCTGCGGCGCAACCGCAACAGCGTGCGGAACATGGGCTCGTCCAGGTTGTCCCGTTCGCGCATTCTCATGGCCGCACGCACGAGGGCGGGGTCCGGCGCGGGATCCACGGCGCGGATGCAGTTCAAGCGGGTTTCGATGGCCTCGACCACGAGTGACTGCAGCCGGTCTTCGGTCAAGGTCGGCGGCAAGTAGAAGACGGGATCCAACATGGGCTGCCCCGGGGCGATTCGGCCTTCCGTGATGGCGCGGTCGTACAACGCCGTCTGAGGATAGATGCGCAGACCTTCGGCAATGTAGACCAGGTCTTCTTCGTAGACGAAGCGGTCAATGAAATCGAAGGTTTCGACGATGGTCTCTTCTGTTTCTTCGGGGCCGCCGAACACGAAGAACCACATGGTCGGCATATCGTGTTTCCTGAACAGATCGGCCGTTTGTTCCAGGCATTCCCGCGTGAATCCCTTGCCCATTCCTTCGAGTACGCGGGGCGACGCCGTGTCGGGGGTGCTATCGATTTGCTGGAAGCCGGCTTGAAGCATCAGCGTGAGCAACTCGTCCGTCACGTGTCGCGGATTCACGCCCATGGTGCGCATGGGGACGCGCATGCCTCGGTCCACAATCTCGCGGCAGATGGCTTCGGCCACGCCGGGCGGGTCGTTGAACGTGGAATCGACGAACTCGAAGGTCACGTCGCCCAGGCGGTCGCGGGTTTCGGCGATCTCGTCGACCACCCGCGACACCGTCCGTTGCCGGAAGACGCATCCTTCGATGGCCGGGTAGGTGCAATACACGCATTTGTGTACGCAGCCGCGTTTGATCTGGATGGGATAGGCGCCACGGGCGCGGTAGGGGTCGAAATCCAACCACTTGTCGATGCGCGGGAACGGTGTCTGTTCCACATCGAAGGGGTGGCCTGCAGTCCCGTCCGCGCGGCCAAATTTCCGGCCAACTACTCCGGGCACGGTTCGCGGGTCCCCGCCGCTGTCCAGCGTCTGAAGCAGCGCCACCATCGCGTCTTCGCCCTCGCCGACGACACCGTAGTCGGCGTCCAGCGCGGCGAGGACCTCTTCCGGGAGAATAGTGAATCCCGCGCCGCCGACGATGACCGGGGCGTCCGTCGCCTCGCGGATCACGGGCATGAAGTCCGAAGCGATCCCGGTGATGTAGAATTCGCTGTTCTCCATGAGAACATTGTCGATATTGCGGATGGTGAGGCCGACGTAGTCGGGGCTGTGCGCCAGGATGGCGTCGCGCAGGCCTTCCGTACCCGAGAAGGTACCGTCGAAGACCTGGACGTCGTAGTCCCGGTCCAGCACCGAGGCCATGATACAAAGGCCCAGCGGCGCGACGGGATAGGGCACCGTCACACGGTTGGGATTGACAAGGAGAATCCGTTTCATAGTGCGTTGAACGTCCTGAGCCGTGCGGGCGCGTCTACGACGCGTCGGCGTTGGCTTGCTGTTCCGTGACGAACTGGGCGATCGTGTCCACGGATTGGATGACCGTCCGGGCGAGGTTGCGGTTATCGATCCGGACGTTGTACTTGCTCTGGACGCCCATAACGATTTCCAGGGCGTCCAGGGAATCCATGCTGAACACCTCTTCCTGCTCGAACAAGGGGGCGCCGTCGTCGATGTCGCCCGGCGCCACGTCCGCGAGGTTGAGGCTTTCCACAATGAGTTCTTTGATTTCGAGTTTGAGTTCCGCCGTCACCATGCCTCCAATTAGACCTATTCTGTTTGTTTGGAGTCAACCCGCACCGATTTCGCGCGGCTACTCCCGCCTCATATATCCTGCCACCGCCACGGTCATGGCGGCTACGAAGAAGACTGCCAATCCACCGACCCGGATGCCGACATCGGCGATGCCCGCGTCCCGGACGAAGATATCGAGAAAGGACGTCAATCCCCAGTTGAGGGGCGAAAATGCGCTCACCTGTTGCATCGCCTTGGGCATGAGGAAGGTCGGGACCATGACGCCCGCCAAGGCCGCCGCGATGACCACCGCCGTTGCGCCGAAGGTGGACGCCTGCTCCTGGGTGCGGGCCAGAGTGCCCACCATCATACCGAATCCGGTGGCTGCCAGCGCGCACGCCAAGGCCACCATCCACAACGCAGCGGGGTGGGGGCCCAGTTCCAGCGCGGGCGTGCCGCACATGGGCAAGAATGTGGTACCTATGATCAGCATCATGCCGAAGAGACCCAGGCACACCACCACGTAAACCGCCACTTTGCCGAGCAGGATCCAGACCGCGCTCACGGGCAGCGTCCGCAGGCGCACCAGGGTGCCGCCGTCCCGTTCTTTGATCATGCTTCCCGCCAAGGGTACCACGATGAAGAACATGGCGAACAGGGCCCACGCGGGCACGTTCTGCTGCACCGAACTGGCGATGTTGTTCAGCGCTTCTTCGCTCGCATGCGATTCATTGACCGCGATGAGACCGCCGGGCGCCCAACCCAGTTCGTCGGGATCGACTTCGGGCACCATGCCTTCGTCCCAGAGCTCTTCCAGTTCCTTCTCCAAGCTCTCGCGCATCTCGTCGGAGAAAGCGCTCACGAAGGAGGTCACGATGACCTCCATCTCGATGCCCTGTGCAACCTGTTCGAGGGCCCCGCTGATGGCGCTTTTGAACAACCCACCGGCGGCAGGGTCAAAGCACACCGAGAGTCCCGTGACCGGTTCCGACGGTTCCAAGGGGTCGGGTGGCTCATCGTCCGATTTGTTCGAGGGACCGAATCCTTCTTCGTCCTCCGACTCTCCAATGCGCGCGAAGAAATCGGCCAACAGGTCGTCTGCGCCCTGCATCGAGGCTTCCGTTAGCCCTTCGGGGATGACGATGCACACCTGGTACCGGCCTTGGGCGACCGCCGCCTGGGCCGTTTCCTCGGTGAGCGGCGCGCCGTCCAATTCCTTGACCACGTTGAAGGCGCCCGAATCCGTCAAGCGGCGCTCGAAGGTTTCGCCGTATACGCCTGTATCCTGATTCACGAGCAGGACGTCGCGCTTCACCTCGCGCATCGCGCGGAAGGACTCTTCTTGAACCAACGTGCAGATGAACACCAAGGCCAGCGGCATGATGAAGATGATGGCGAGACCGGCCTTGTCGCGGCTGAGGACCAGCGCCTCTTTTCGTATGCATGCCAGTAGTTTCATGGCGTTAATCCCTCAACCGGTGGCCCGTGAGGGCGAGAAAGAGGGCTTCGAGATTGGCGCAGTCGTCGTGCTGACCGATGAGGTCGGTCGGTGCGCCGGTGGCCACGATGCGCCCTTCGTCCATGATGGCAATGCGCGAACAGAACTGCTGGGCTTCTTCCATGTAGTGGGTGGTGTAGACCAGGGTGGTGCCCGACGCGTTGAGTTCGCGAAGACTTTCGAAGATTACGTTGCGCGACTGGGCGTCGATGCCCACAGTGGGTTCGTCGAGAATCAGAATGGCCGGCTTGTGAAGGATGCCGGCCACGAGGTTGGCGCGACGGCGCATACCGCCGGAACATTTGCGCACCAACCGATCCGCATTGTCTTCCAGACCGGCCATGGTCAGGCATGCCGTCACGCGGCTTTGCAAAGACGCGCCGCTCAAGCCGTACATACGCGCGAAATAGGTCAGGTTCTCGCGGATGGTGAGTTCTTGGTAGAGGGCCACGTCTTGCGGGACAACGCCGATGACTTCGCGGATGCCCTGCCCGGCGGTCCTGGTGTTGATGCCGCGCACGTGGACCGATCCGTTGGTGGCGTTCAGCAATCCCGCAATGATGGAGATGACCGTGGTCTTGCCCGCGCCGTTGGGACCCAGCAAACCGAAGATCTCGCCCGGTTCGACGGCAATATCGATCCCCTTAACCGCCGCCTCCCGAGCCTTGGGATACCGCTTCTCCAGACCTTCGATCAGAATGTCCGCCATGCATGGCCCCGCACGTTCGCCCCCGGACGAACGACCAATCCGTCACCCCGAAAAAGAGGATTCGCCCGGTACCGGGCATATCCGAGTAGGCGCCGGCGCGTGCCGGCGCATCGCGTCAATCGTCGTTCTGGAACCAACTCGACTTGGTGTCGTTCACCTGCTGGACCTCGCCCCGCTTGAAATCGTCCATGTCGCTCAACCAACTGGCGAGGAAGGGAAGGCGTTTGCTCTTAAGAATCAGGTGCTTCATGTCAGACCTCGTGTTTCATGCCCGGCGCGCGCATCCCGGCCAGGCAACACCCCATGCTTCGAAACCAGGGCCGTATTGTACCGAGGCCCCCATGCGGACGCAAGGCGCGGCATGGCAGCAGGTTAGTGCCGCGGAAGAGAAGGGGGACGACGGGGTGGACGTGGTGTTTCTCGTGAAGGCCTGGCCCGCCGGTGCGGCCATGGGAGGACTGGAGACCTGGCGGTCGTCGGATGTGGCTCGGTCAGAGACCGGCCACAACGGAAGAGGCCCCTTGGGAGAGGGTGAACGGAGTGTGAATTGGCATTGCCTTCGGGGTTGTGCTTTAATCGCGGCCATGAACCGTGTGCGTCTACCGAAGCCCTGCCTGCTCGCCATGGCGGCCTGTTGTGTCCTTCCGACGGCGTGCCGGTCCATCCCCTACGAGCATGGCGTGTCGGTCCACGACCCGGCCTTGGTATCGACGCTACGGACTTCGACGGCCACGTACTACCCGGACCAGTTCGAGGCGGTTCATCGCAATATCCTGACGTCTCTGGGGTATCAGTTCGATATGCTGACCTATTCTGTGGCCCGCCAGCCCGGTGACTTGCGTGTTGTGGCCACCAGTGGAATGGGGGGAACCCTGTACGAAGTGACGGGGACCGCCACGACCGACCCCCGCATTCTCCAGAACGCCGCCGCCCTCCCCAAGTCATGGCTGACAAGGGACCTTTACGGCGACGCGCGCCTGGTGTGCTTGGAACGGCCCGGCGCGGGTCATGCCTTGGTGCTCCATGCCGACGGGCGGTACGGGTTGATACGCGAGACGGGCCGAAACGCCATCGACGAGTACGTGTTCGAGCCCGGCACGGAGCGTCCTGTGGAGTACCTGCGGGTCCGCCGGGGCCGGTGCGTCTACCGTGCCCGGTTCCACGATTTCGGCGCCGTGGAGGGCCATCCCGGCGTTCTCCCCCGGCGCGTGACCATCGAGAGCTTCCGCCGGAGCTACCGTCAGGTGGTGACCCTGCTGGAACTTACGCCAGGGCCCATCGACGACGCCCTGTTTGACGAGGAGTGAACGCCGCCCATGCGTGACGATGTCGAACAAGCCCTTCAGGCCGAGCCCATCGGGGACGGGAACGGCGGATTCACGGCGCAGTTCGTTTTTCGGCCCGACATGCCCGTGTTCCAGGGGCATTTCCCCGGGAATCCCATCGTGCCGGGCGTGATGCAGCTTGAGATGGTCCGGTTCTGCTACGAACGTGTGACGGGCGGCAGCGCCCACATTCGCCGGGTGGTGAAGGCCAAGTACAGCGGGAAGGCCCTGCCAGGCGTAGCGATAGACCTCGCCGCGTCGACCGCGGCGCATGCCGACGGTGTCCTCGTCAGGGCCTCGCTCGCATCCAGTGAGGGTCCCATCTCCACCATTCAGATGGTCCTTTCTTTGGCGTCGCGATGTTGAACGCGGCTCTCGCCGCGGGTACAATGGTCTAAGTTCATTGGTGGTGGCCACCGATGGATCCTGATGGGAAACGTCGGCAGGGAGGGCCTGCGCGGCTCCTCCCTCGCAGGACACGCCCGAATTGCCGCAATGCCGCGCCTCTTCACTGGGGTGAGCGGCCCTCTACCAGCGACCGGGTCCAGCCTTGGATACGGAGCTGGCGCGCCGTGGCCGGTCAACCCGACCTTTCTCACCCGCGAGGGATATCCGTGTCGCAGAATGTCTTGCGGGACTAGGCGGATCGCCAATCGGCGCGAGTGAGGCGTCAACCATGAAAAGGAATGCGGAATAGTGCAGAACAAGCTTCTCTTGACGGCGGTTTTCGGCCCCTATGGAGTGCGCGACGAGTATGGCGAGGACTTGGGTTGCCAAATGGAACTCCTGAACAACCAAATCACCCGGGAGCAGGGGGCCCATTCTCCGCGGCAGTCCTATTGGAGTTTCGGGTTATATCTGATGGCCGAAAACGTTTCGGTTCCGGCGACGGTACTCGATTTTCCCACCTGGAAGGATTTTGTAGCCGAACTCGAGAAGGGCTATACCCACGTCGGCATCAGTTTCATCGTGCCCAACGTGCTGAAGGCGAAGCGGATGGCCGAGTATGTGCGCGAACACTATCCGGATACCCAGATAATCCTCGGCGGATACGGTACGGTCATTCCCGATCTTGAGGAGATCGTCCCGCACGACGCGGTTTGCACCGGAGAAGGCGTGCGGTGGTTGCGGGAGTATTTCGGGGAAGACGCGGACGCGCCGCTGGTCCACCCCGCTCTGGTCGGTCCCGCCTATGAATACGTGTACGGCTATCAAACGAAGCCAAAGGGCGGCATTCTGATGCCCGGACTCGGGTGTGAGAACGGCTGCACGTTCTGCATCACGTCCCACAAGTTCAACAAACGTTATGTCCCCTTGCTGAAGACGGGCAAGGACGTGTTCGAGGTGTGCAGAAGTTCCGAGGAAGCCAAACGGATCATCGGGTTCTCTGTGATGGACGAGAACTTCCTGAAACAACCCGAGCGCGCGCGTGAACTCCTGGCCGAGATGGAGAAGGCCAACAAACCCTACGTGTTCGATCTCTTCTCGTCGGCCGAGGTGGTGCAGCAACTGGGCGTTGATTTCCTGGTGCGCCTCGGCGTTCGTATGCTGTGGATCGGCGTCGAATCCAAGGCCAACCGGCATGAGAAGACGAAGGGAATCGACTTGGCCGGGCTGATTCGAGATCTTCAGGCCAACGGGATCGTCGTTCAAGCGTCGTCCATTCTGTTCCAAGACCATCATGATCCCGTCACCATCCAGGAAGACATCGACTGGGTAATCGGCCTCGGGTCGAACCTGACCCAGTTCATGAACTACACCCCGTACCCGACCACCAGTCTCTACCGCGAGCTCGACGACCAAGGCCGACTGAATGACTTGCACTACCGCCATCAGCACGGGCAGGGAAGGCTCAACTTCGACCATCCCCATTTCCCGGAACCCAAGGACCATGTCCGCATTCTTCGCAAGGCGTTCCGCAAGAAGTTCCGGACCGACGGCCCCGGTGTCTTGAACATGGCGCTGACGGCCATCGCCGGGTATCGGCAGGCGCGGAAGGATCTGCGCGACCGAAACGAACAGGGGCTTGCGTGGAACCCGGAGACCCTTCGCTACGAGAACCAGGAAGGGGCCGGACCCGACCGGTTTATGAAGCGCCGCGTCAAGATGATGAGAAGCATGGCCATCAAGACGCGTCCTGTGTTGCTGGCCGCGTGGGTGTTCGCACCCAACCGCGAAGCTCGCGCAAAGGCCAGGCGCGGCATGCGGCTTTTCGCCGAAACCTTCGGGAAACCCAGAATCATGGACACGGCCAGGGCTCTGGGCCTCATCGTTCTCGGTTTTGTGGAAACGTTTCGATTTCGCGCGCATCGGCTCATGGGCGCCGAGTCCATCGTGCGGCAGCCGCCCGTTAGGTTGACTGCGTATCGGCACGACGTCCATGCCGACGCCGAAACGGGCTGATCAAGCACGGCCTGTCCATGGTGCGGTTGCGCGCCGGATCGAGGCTACAGGAATCGGATCGAGTACAGGTCGGCATCGCTCATGACGAACCGGAGCCTGACTGGTGCGCCTTCGAATCCCGCCAATTCGCGGTTCTTGCCCCAGGTCACGGCGCGTTCAACGTGGTCGCCGTAGATCTCGGAGCAGTCGTCCAGGGAGAAGCCGGGGATCGGGTTCCCTTCGGCGTCCTGGATCTCGCATCGAAGACTTCCCGCCGCGGACGTGGCGTAGTTCAGAATCAACTCGGTCTCGGCGGGTACCGGTTCGCCAGGAAGCAAGGCATCGGATGTGCCGTCGGGCGCCAGGATGTTGGCCAGCGTCAATTCTTCGCCCCCTTCGCAGGTGTAGACCGCGCCGCCGGTCTCGGCGGCCTTGGCGAGTTGCGCCGCGCCGTTGGCGGCTACGGAAGCGATTTCCTCAGGCGACAGAGCCCGGCGCACCACCGTGATGTCGTCGGCGAATCCGAGGAAGGGCTCGTTGGTCTGTGCGGCGGGTTCGTAGTCTTCGCCAAACTGAACGTCGCCCAGATTGAAGGCGATGGGACCACCGCCGGGCTTGCCGCCTTCCGCGACCGGCTTGCCGTCGAAGTAGAGACGGATGACGCCGTCGTTGTAAGTGGCTGCGATGTGGTGTACGGCGTCGTTGCCGCTTTCCAGGCTCCAATCGGGCACGGCTTCGTTGGTGGCCACGACCATCACCCCGTTGTAGGCGAAGCGAATGGCGGCCTTGGTGTCGCTGACGCTCCCGTCCGCATCAATGTCCAACCACATCTCACCTTTGGTCGTGGGCAAGGCACCGCCGTTGTAGGCCGAGAACAGGCGGCGATGGCCTTTCGGCACCTTGCGCAGGTGAACGGCGAAGGTCGCCTGATTGCCGAGGTCCTTGGTGTCGGGAATGCTCAGAATGGACGGCTTGGTGAACTGGATTGACTGGGCGCCGACGAGGGGGGTGTCCGTTACGCGCATCACGGTACGCGGTGCCGGTGCTTCATCGGCTTTCTGGCCATCACCGGTGAAGGTGAAGACCTTGGTGGTGAACTCGCCGCCCGTGGCGGGCGCGTTGGCCGACACGAACCCGTCCTGGCGAATGGTGAACCGGCGCATGCCGCAGGGCCCGACGTAGTAGCCTTCGGAACTGTACACCGACAACTCGTCAGGCAGACCGGGGGTGTCCGAACGTGTTACCACGATGCCCCAGGCGGTCATGTTGTTGCGGTTGACCCAGCGGGAGGTCTGAAGGCCGGGTCGGATGAAGGCTTCGCGCCACCGGTTCCAGTGCTCGCCGTCGCGGCTGGTCATGAAGACGCCGTCCGACACGCCAGGATAGTGATGCACCTTGAGGTCGCGCGAGGGTACGAACCGTTTGGGGAAGCCCATGAAGATGTGGGGCGCACGGTAGTAGGGCGCGATGGCGTTTGTATAGAGATGCTCGGGCGGGGTGTCGCCGTAGTCGATGTAGTGGGGTTCCGTCCAACTGGCGAAATCCGGGGACGTACACGTCATGATGTCGCGGACTCGGTTGTTGAACCCGCGATGGAAGTCGACATACCGGCCGCGAACCGTGTCGTAGAAGGCCAGGTTCTGCGAATCGAAGGCGCCCTTGGAAATGACGGGCTTCTCCGACACGAGGGTCCAGTGGATGGCGTCGGGGGATGTGAATGCGACCAGCCCGCCTTTCTCGCCGCCACCGAGGGCTTTGTACTGCGCCTCGGGCGGGCAATTGGGGTTCTCGTCCTTGAAGGGCGCGAAGTTGTGGACGCCGATGCCCGTCCACATGATGTTGTTGTCCGTGGACCCTTCGTGTTCGATAAGACCCAACGACGGTTTGTCCCAGTGGATGCCATCCACGCTGACGGCATAGCACACCTTCTGTTCCGAGACTTCCTTGGTCTCAAGGTCGAAGTTCGAGGCTCGGTAGTACATTCGGTAGAGGGGTCCGTCCTGGAACACGCGCACGTAGCAGCATGTGTTGCCCTCCCAGGGTTCGTCGAACACGATGGACAATTCGCGCGGCTGCGGGTTGTGCAGTTCGAGGGCTACGCCGTCCGTCGACTCGATGAGATACTCGTCGACGAAGAGTTCGAGCCGGTCGTCGATGGCGATGGGGTCGGCGGCGAGTGCCGGCATGGCCGCGAGAGCGATGGCGCAGAGAAGGGCCATGGACGTGCGAATGGTCGTACACATGATGATCGTTCCTTTTCTCGGGATTCCCCCCGGATGTCCTTCGAGCGTGGGTGTAGTGTATGCCACAGGGGGCGGGGTGAGGCAAGTTGGGGCGGGCATCTCGCGTTTCAGGGCAGTTGCCGGGGGGATTAGATCCTTCACTTCGTTCAGGATGACACGGAGGAGTGTGTTCGTGCGGAGGACCGGTGTGGCGACATGGCCACTTGGTTCGGTGACACGTAGTCGCGCCGGGAACACGTAGTCGCACCGGTGACGGCGCTTGGTACATGTCCCCGAGAGCTGAGACGGTCGCGACGTAGCGCGCCGCCACCACGGTGCTGCTCCGTTTGTGCGGTTCCTCCGATGTTCGCCGGAACCGGGGTAGGGGCGCAGGGGCGATCCTTTGGCCTATCCTCGCTCCCCCGACTCCCAGGCGGTCTCGAACATGGCGCGGGCATTTGCCAAGGGGACATCCCAGTGGAGTTCGGTGGAAGAGCCGAGGAAGTAGCCGCGGCCGTTGGTGTCGTGGATGGCTTGGCGGCAGGCCGTGCGGACCTCGTCGGGCGTGCCGAGGGGGAGCAACTGACTGACGTCGATGCCGCCGGTGAGGAACAGATTGGGATAGGCATCGCGGACGGTCTTGGGCGTCATGCCGGCGAGGACTTCGAGGGGGTTGAGCCCGTCGATGCCGGCGGCAACGAGGTCGTCGAGGATGGGCCAGAGGTTGCCGTCGGAATGGTAGAGGCAGAGGGTGTCGCGGGTGTGCCATGCGTCAACGAGACGTTTGAGGCGCGGCGCCCAGAGTTCGTGCAACCATGTTGGCGAAAAGATGGTGCCGGTCTTGTGGGCGATGTCGTCGTAGGTGAGAGCGACAGGAAACCGGCGCGGGTCGGCGATGACGGCTACGCGACGGAGTTCGGCTTCGTTGCGGGCGTCGAGCCATTCCTCCACCAGGTCGGGGCGTTCCATGAGCAAGTCGGTGAAGAGCGTCATGCCCGTGCCGGAGTACATGCCATCGAGGCCGACGCCGCTTTCGATGACGAGTACCGTAGGATCGTCGCGGCCCGTGGGGTCGGCTTCGGCGAAGATTGCGAGGATCTGGTCGATGTGGTTGTGGAAGGGGGCGGCGTCTTCGGGGCCGAAGGTGGTGGCGTTGAGGGCGCGGATGCGGTCTTCCACCCAGGGGACGAGGTCCGTGAAGTCGCGGAAGGGCCGTTTGACGGTCCAGCTTGTCCAGCGCTCCACCTGGACCCGGCGGCCATCTTCGCCCAGATCGGTCCTCAGCCGTTGAGGCCCGGTGATCATGCGGGTCATATCGAGGGTGCGGCCGACGGCGCGGGCGGTGGTCTTCCAACCGTCCTCGTAGGTGAGGGGGCGCCCGGCGTAATGCTCGATGACAGGGTCGCTCTGGAGGATGTCGTAGAGGGGGACGCGGTCGGTTTCCTCGAACCGGATGGTGCGCATCGCGCGTTCGCGTTTGGTCATCTCGGCCATGGCGCGGCTCCTCGGTTTCGTGCGGGACGGCGGGGAGAGTATAGCGGGTGGGGGGTGGGAAGGGCACGCGTTTGAGGTTGCCTCGTTTTGACGGACACGTAAGGGTCATTAGAATGTAGGAAAGGAGACCTGAACGTGTCACGCAGAAGATATGACGAGGAATTTAAGCGGAATGCAGTTGAACTGCTTCTGGGCGGAGGCCATGACCTGAAGCCGCTGGCTCGTGAATTAGGGGTATGCCCGACGACGTTACGGGAGTGGCGGGAGTTCGTTCTCGATCTGTTGCGCACGCGATGCCGTATGCCGTCCTTCGATTGCGTTCACTATATAGGACGCGAGAAAACGCGACGAAGTTCAATGGCAGGCGGATTTCACACGCTCGGCAGGTTCATAGAGAACGCCGTCGTACCATCGTGGGTTTCGGCGAGGACGAGGTCGCCGTGGTGGGCGCGGACGATTTCGCGGGCGAGGCTGAGGCCAAGGCCGGCGCCGCTCACGCGGCGGCCGCGGGATTTGTCGCCGCGGTAGAAGCGGGTGAACACGTTGTCGCGGTCTTCGGGCGGGATG
Source organism: bacterium (assembly GCA_024231375.1). The sequence continues at coordinate 27,061 of JAAEQP010001655.1, forward strand.
CCGCGGCCGGTGTTGGCGATGGTGAGTCGAACGTCGCCGCCATCGGGGTGAAGCACGAACCGGACGAATCCGCCCTTCGTGTTGTATTTCATGGCGTTGGCGGCGAGGTTCTGGACGACCTGCTTCATGAGATCGGCGTCGGCGTTGACGTGTTGGTCCGGGGCGAGGTCGGTCTCGACGGTGAGTTTGGGCGCGAGGATTTCGGAGTCTTCGGCGATGGCCTCGACCAACTCACTGAGGTTCAAGGGACGGAGATTGAGTTTGAGTTCGCCCGCGTCGATGCGGGACAGGATGAGGAGTTTGCGGGTGATGCTCTTGAGGCGTTGGAGCTCCTTGGCCAGCGCTTCGTAACGGCGCTGCTCGTCGGAACCCGGTTCGGCCTCGCTCACGGCCCGTTCCAACTGCGCCTGGAGAACGGTCAGCGGCGTCTTGAGTTCGTGCGACGCGTCGGCGCTGAACCGAATGGCTTGGTCGAAACTCGCCTCCAACCATTCCATCATATCGTTGAACACGGTGACGAGTTTGGCGAATTCTCGGTCCGTGTCGGCGCCGTCCACGCGCTGGTCAAGACCTTCGGCTTTGACGCGTTCGATGGCGCCGGTGACGGATTCGATGGGTTTGAGGGCACGATGCGACATCCACCAGGCGCCCAACGCGACGAACATCAACGCGACGGGGAAAATCATGAGCAGCGCGTTGCGCACCTGGGCCATTTCGGTCGTGACCCGTTGGGTGTTGAGTCCCAGGACAACCGTGACCTCGGGCGATCCCATCATGCCGATGCGCCACTCGGTCCCACCGGTGCGGTGCGTCGAGAACTCTGGTGCCTTCAGGGGAATGGGCGGCGGTCCCATGCCACCATGTGGGCCATCGGGACGGCCACGAGGACCGCCTTCCCCGGGCTGTTCCTGGAAGCCCGCGACGTCACCGCGCCGTTCGGGCGGCGGACCGGGCCGGTCGCTCCGCGATGGGGCTTCGAGGTGCGGGTAGTCGCCCCATTCGTCTGGCGGCGGAAACGCGCCGGTGGAGAGGTCATCGGGCCAGTTCGAGGAAGCGTAGAGAATGCTGTCGTTGCGATTCTTAACGAGCAGGATGAAGGTGTCCTCCTCTTCGCCGCCAAAGAAGAAGCGGAGCGAGTCGCTCACGCGCTCCCACTGTTCCGGACCACGTGGCATCGTGAGAGGCCTGTGAATGGATTCCCTGATGTCTCTGTCCATTCGGCCAATGGCAATGCGCTGTACGGCGGCAAAGGTGAGGGTTCCGAAGACCAGGAGAACCGCGCCGGATACGGCGACCGACAGCAGGGCGATGCGCAGCCTGAAGGACGTGATGCGAAGCGAAGGCGGGTGCTTCATAGCTTCACAAACCTGTACCCGACTCCGCGGACGGTGTCGATGAGGTCGGTGTCTGAATCGCCCCGGATCTTCTTGCGCAGGCGTTGGATGTACACGTCGACAAGGTTGGTGTTGGGATCGAAATCGTAGCCCCAGACGTGTTCGATGATCTGGGTGCGCGTAAAGACGCGTCCCGGTGATCGCATTAGGTATTCGAGCAAACCGAACTCGCGGGCGGTGAGCCGGATGGGCCGGTCGCCCCGTTTCACCTCGCGGGTGATGAGATTGGCCGTGAAGTCGCCCGCCTGCAGGACGCTGAGTTGGTTGCCGGACGCCCGGCGCACGAGGGCGTGAATGCGCGAGATGAGTTCCTCCACGTAGAAGGGTTTGGTCATGTAATCATCGGCGCCAAGGTCGAGTCCTTCGATACGTTCGTCCAGTTCACCTCGGGCGGTCAGAAGGATGATGGGGACGGCGTTCCGTTGCTTGCGAAGACTTCGGAGAATACTCAGGCCGTCGCGGCCGGGGAGCATGATGTCCAGGACGATGGCGTCGTACTGACGCGTACTGGCCAAATCGTGGGCTTCGGTTCCGTCATAGCAGACCTCGACCTGGAAACCTTGTTCTTCCAGGCCCTTTTGAATCAGGCCGGCCACCTGCTTTTCATCTTCTACCACGAGCACGTTCATAGCATGGGAAGTATAACACCCAAAATGGGTGAAGACGGCGCGTTTTCCATTACAGATCTGTAATGAACGTGCGCGGGTTGCGTTCATGTTCGACGGGTAGACTTTCAAGCGTGAAGTCACTTGAGACCGGTTCGACATTCGATGGAGGTAGCCGCGATGAGACAGAGCGTGTCGATGGAGACGAGATTCGGGTTGGGCGTTGGGTTGGTGGGTGTGGTGGCGGTCTTCCTGACGGGGCATGCGTGGGGCGCGGCGGATTCGTACCCCGTTGTCGATACCGGCCAGGACCAGTGCTACAACGCGGCTGGAAGCGCCATCGCGGCGCCGTCGGTGGGCCAGGCCTTCCATGGTCAAGATGCGCAGTACACCGGCATCGTGTCGAGCTACACGTTCAGCGGCGGCGCTCTTGCCGTCTACGACACCAACACGAGGCTCACGTGGCAACGGACCGCCGACACGGACGGCGATGGCGACATTGACGCCAGTGACAAGCTGACGTGGGCCGAGGCGCAAGCATACCCGGCGACCCTCAACGCGGCGAGCTACGGCGGCTACACGGATTGGCGGTTGCCGTCCATCAAGGAGCTGTATTCGCTGATGGACTTTCGCGGCACTGACCCCAGCGGCTACGAAGGCAGCGACACGTCGGGTCTCGTTCCCTACATCGACACGGACTACTTCGATTTTGCCTACGGCGACACGAGTGCGGGCGAACGCATCATCGACGCCCAGTACGCGTCGAGCACGTTGTACGTCAGCACGACCGGCGGCGGCGATCAGACGCTTTTCGGCGTGAACTTCGCGGACGGCCGCATCAAGGGGTACGGGCTGAGCCTGTTTGGTTCGGACAAGACGTTCTTCGTGATCTGCTGTCGCGGGAACAGCGATTACGGCGCGAACGATTACGCCAACAACGGCGACGGCACGGTGACGGACAGTGCTACGGGGTTGATGTGGCAGCAGGCAGACAGCGGTTCGGGGCTGACATGGGAGGCGGCGCTGAGCTATGCCGAGAATCTGACCCTGGGCGGTCACAACGATTGGCGGCTGCCCAACGCCAAGGAACTGCAGAGCATCGTGGACTACGCGCGGTCGCCGGACACAACGGCATCGCCTGCTATCGATCCCGTGTTTGGCAGCACGGCCATCGTCAATGAAGCGGGTGCGGTCGACTATGCCGCCTACTGGACGGGCACGACCCACGTGAACTGGACCGCGTCGCCGGGCGCGTATGCGGCCTACGTCTGTTTCGGCCGGGCCATGGGGTACATGAACGGCGGTTGGCTCGATGTGCATGGCGCGGGCGCGCAGCGAAGCGACCCCAAGACCGGCGACCCCGGAAACTATCCGACGGGCCATGGCCCCCAGGGCGACGCCATCCGAATCTACAACTACGTGCGGTGCGTGCGGGATGCGGAGCCGCCCGTGATCGACGACCTGGACGGAGACGGCCTGACGAACGACCAGGAAACGCAGGACCTCGACCTGGACACGCCCGGCGTACAGAACCCGTTTGACCCGGACAACGCCGATACCACGGGCGACAACGGCCAGGTGGGTGCGGACGGCGTTCCGGACGGGCAGAACGATTGGGACGGCGACGGCATGACGAATGCCCAGGAGTTCACTTGGGGATACGACCCACTGGACCCAACCAGTTTCACCGAAGTGCCCGCGGCAGGGGCGTTCGGGTTGTGCGTGCTGGTCCTCTTGGGCGCTGGTCTGCTAGGCGTGCGGGCTCTGCAGAGGGCCGAGGGGTAGCTCTTGCTGTTGAGAGTCGAACCCTACCGGGTTCGGTGAAGAAGGGTTTCGATCCCCGGGTAGCCCAGGCGGCTCCTGCGGAGCCGTCCGGGCAACCCGGGGCTTTGGTTGTCGAACCCTCCGGGTTCGTTCTTGAGCGGTGGCACCGTTGAATCGCCCATCAATGGCCCTTGGCACTCACCTCGCTGATTCTTGTATCCTACGGCCGAATCCTCGCGGCAACCGCAGGAAGCCTTGCTGCGAGGTTGCCTGGGACTTGGTGGGATCGGAATCGGACAGAGGAACACAGCATGAAGAACGGCGCCAAGCTTTCTATCGTCGCTTTCCTGGTGGGAACGGGCTGTGCGACGACGCACGCCGAACCGCCGGTGTACGAGGCGGACATTGTCATCTATGGCGGCACGTCCGCGGCGGTTGCGTCCGCGGTGCAGGCGCAGCGCATGGGTAAGTCGGTCGTAGTCGTCTGCCCGGACACGCATTTGGGGGGATTGTCGTCGGGCGGGTTGGGGTGGACCGACACGGGCGACAAGTCGGTTATTGGGGGCGTATCGCGCGAATTCTATCACCGGGTGTGGCGGCACTACGACAGGCCCGAGGCTTGGAAGTGGCAGGAGCGTTCCGAGTACGGCAACAAGGGTCAGGGCACGCCTGCCATGGACGGCGACGAGCGTACCATGTGGATCTTCGAGCCGCATGTGGCGGAGCAGGCCTTCGACGATCTCATCGAAGAGCACGGAATTCCCCTATACCGCGACGAGTGGTTGGATCGCGAGGGAGGTGTAGAGACGGATGGGAATCGGATTCTTGCCATCACCACCCTCAGCGGCAGCACGTACCGGGGCAAGGTGTTCATCGACGCGACCTATGAGGGCGACCTTATGGCAGCGGCCGGGGTCAACTATCACGTGGGCCGCGAAGCCAACAGCGTCTACGACGAGCAATGGAATGGCGTTCAGGTGGGCGTATTGCACCATCAGCACCATTTCGGCGAGATGCAGATATCGCCGTATGTGACGCCCGGCGACCCGTCGAGCGGTCTGCTGCCGCGCATTTCGGCGGAGGACCCAGGGAAGAAGGGAGAAGGCGACCATCGGGTGCAGGCCTATTGTTTCCGCATGTGCTTGACCAATCACAAGGACAACCGCATGCCCTTTCCGAAGCCGGACGGCTATGACGCGAGCCAATACGAACTCCTCTTGCGGATTCTCGACGAGGGATGGCGCGACGTCTTCAAGAAGTTCGATCCCATCCCGAATCGCAAGACGGACACGAACAACCATGGACCCTTCAGCACGGACAACATCGGCATGAACTACGATTATCCCGATGGTTCGTACGAGCGCCGCCGAGAGATCATGCGGGAACACGAGACGTATCAGAAGGGGTTAATGTACTTCCTGGCAAACGACCCCCGGGTGCCGGACGATGTGCGGAACCGCATGAGCCGTTGGGGGCTACCTAGGGACGAATTCGTGGACAACGGCCACTGGCCGCATCAGCTCTACATCCGCGAGGCGCGGCGTATGGTGGGCGAATACGTCATGAACGGGAACGACGTGCTGCGCAAGCGCGAGGTTCCCGAACCCATCGGCATGGGATCCTACGTGATGGACTCGCACAACGTACAGCGATACGTGAAACCCGATGGGTTCGTGCAGAACGAAGGCGACATCGGGGTGCATCCCAAGGGGTCCTATCGCATCGCCTATGGTTCCCTCGTGCCAAAGAAGGACGAGTGCGCGAATCTCCTCGTGCCCATATGCCTTTCGAGTTCACACATCGCCTTCGGGTCCATCCGCATGGAGCCCGTGTTCATGATTCTGGGCCAAAGCGCCGCCACGGCCGCCGTGCACAGCCTCGATGAAACGTGCGCGGTGCAGGATGTGGATTACGACAAGCTCCGCGAGCGCCTTGTCGCCGATGGACAACGCTTGTAGGGATGGGGAAGCTCTGCTCAGCCAAGACAGCCTCATGGCGCGGCGTCGAGTCAGTCGGGCCATCTTACCCTCTCCCACCGGGAGAGGGCAGGGTGAGGGGTCTTTCCTTGTTAAGTCTTCGGAAGCGTCCGCGAGAGAGGAGGTAGGTCATGTCAAGAAGACGCTCCATGAGCCGCAGACACTTCCTTGCAGCAGCGGGCGCATTGGGCTTGGCCGCGTGCGCGCCACCGCGTGCCCGGGGCGCATCTGGAAACGGGCCGCCCAACATCGTGCTCCTGCTGGCCGATGACTTGGGGTATCGGGACCTGACCTGTTTTGGCGGCACGAACCCCACGCCCAACCTGGACGCGTTGGCGGACGGCGGCATGCGGTTGACCCATTTCTATGCGGCGGCGCCGGTATGCACACCAACGCGGGCTTCGATTATTACCGGGCGCTACCCACTCCGTTTCGACATCCGCAAGCACTTCAGCGACGGCCCCGAGCATCTGCCCGAGAACACCGTGACGCTGCCGAAGTTGTTGAAACACGCGGGGTACCAAGCGGGCCATGCCGGGAAGTGGCATCTCGGCGGGTTGCACGTGGGCGAAGACGGGCAACGGCTTGACACGATGCCCGGACCGGCGCAGCACGGGTTCGACCACTATCAATGCCAAATCGAGCAGCAACCCATCCGGGGAACGATGGGACGCAACCGGACGCTGTTCCGCAAGGGCGGCACGTGCCTCATTCGCGACGGTGCGGCCGTACCGGAGAGCGACCCCTACTACAACCGTCACTTCACGGACATCAACGGCGACTATGCGGTCGAACTCGTCCGTCGTTTCGCGAAAGAGGGAGAGCCCTTCTTCCTCAACGTCTGGTGGCTGGTGCCCCACAAACCCTACGAACCTGCGCCCGAACCCCATTGGACAGCGACCGCGGAGGACGGCATCAGCGACGACCAGCATCGGTTCCGGTCGATGGTGCGGCACATGGATGCCAAAATTGGTGACATCGTGGCAACCCTCCGCGAGTTGGACCTTCTGGACAACACCCTCATCGTATTCACGTCCGACAACGGCGGCGCCTACGAGGCCAACATCGGCGACCTGAAAGGCGGGAAGACCGATCTGCACGACGGCGGATTGCGCGTGCCCTTCATCGCCCACTGGCCGGATCGAATTCCGGCCGGCACATCAAGCGACGACATAACCAGCACCATCGATTTGCTGCCCACGTTCTGTGAAGCAGCGAAGGTGTCAGTGCCAGACGGACTTCCCATCGACGGAACGAGTCTGCTCGGACTCCTCTCGCGAAACGAACCCCTACCCGACCGCGACCGCTTCTGGCAGATCGATCTCTACAAGGGATTGCAGCGGCACTATCCCAAACCGAAGCCCTATGCGACCGAAGTGATGGTATCGGGCCCGTGGAAACTGCTGACGCTGAAGGGCAAGCCCGTCGAGTTATTCCACATCCGGAAAGATTTCCTGGAGAGCACCAACCTCATCGCTGAATTGCCCGACCGCGCCGAGGCAATGGCCGCCAGAGTCCGCGCATGGCTGGACGAGCCGCGCCACTCCTGGGAAGATGCTGGGTAAAGACCGCGGCCCCTACTTCCGCCGCAGGTCTCGCTTCCCTTCGTCCCCGTCGAACGCGCGGCTCTTGGGCGCGGTGAGATCCAACGTGCCCGTGGCGCACATGATGGTGTTCCTGCCCGCACCGTCCCGCGTGCCGATGTAGATGAGGTGCCACACGCCGTCGATGACGACCGTGGTGGCCTGACCAAGCTCCTCCGCGTCCAGCGCATCGGCAGGCCCATTGCCCAACACCTTACGGCATTCGCGCGTCAGCGTCTTGCCATCCTCCCCAAGAAACACCTCATAGAACTGCAGACGCCGTTTGACGATCCCCGATGCACGGTTGCCCAACGAGCAGAGCGCGACATACTCGCCGTTGCCGAGGGGAGTGATTGAATTCGGGTCGATGGACCGCCGCCGCACGATGCACGTGCCTTCCACGGCATGACCCTCGATGGAATCGAAGATCTGAAGCTTGTTCCAACGGATTGCGTCGTTGGAACCCCACATGGAGCCGTGGAAGTCGTCGCCACCGCCATGCAACGCGTATCCAACGTACGCGTAGTCCACCTTCGGGAACGGATTCGGACGCCACCGGAAGTAGCCCGTATGTCCGTCGCCGACTTCCTTCTCTGGGTCGTAGTCGAGAATGATTGAATTCTTCTTCCCGTTGATGCGCGCGAAGTTGACCCCGTCCTTCGATGTCGCCAGCAGTGTCGACTGGCAATGTCCAGCGCCGCCGTTGTGATAGGTCATGTAGACCGTGCCGTCAATGACATTCGCGCAAGGCGTTTCGGTCTGGTGCCCTTGCGTCGTATCGGCGAAGATAGGGTTGCCCTTGGGCTTCGTCTCGATGTAGTCGAAATCGCCTCGGGCCGCCGCGTCATCATACGACGTCCAGTTGTCGGGGTCGGTCGGAATGCCGTTGCACAGGTACAACCAGATGCCGCCTTCACCGCTGTGGTGGTCCGTCGAGAAGTACAACGCATACTCGTAGGGAAACCCCGCCACGTCGTCCATCTTCACCAGGACGGTGTAGTAGGGCCCTGGCTTCGGCATGCCCTCGGACGTTGGGATGAGGACTCCCTTCTTCTCAAACTTGAAGTGAGTTGCGGCGGAGGGCTCGCCGGCTGGGGTGGCCTGGGTGACCGCCAAGATCCCTGACGCAACCGCGACGCAGATGAGGTGTGTCGTTCGAAGTCCGACCGTCGGCATCAACGCAGTATCCTTTCTCATAGCAGCGAAGTCCCAGTGATTTTGAACGAGATGCCATCATACCGCATCCGGCTGCTTGGATTGAATCCGTGGCGCCAGCTCGCCGCTCTGACCTTAGGTGCGATGGACTTGGGCAGTGCGCGATGCCCCGATTGATTGACAGAGAACTCGGAAGGGATTATCGTTGACCCACGGTGCATGGGGTCGGATTGGCACGGACAGAGGCAGGAGCCACGCATGGATGACGCGACACCTCCAACCGACAGCGTGAAGGGCAGGGAAGCAAGGAACAAGCTCGCGGATATCCGAGTCGTTCGCAGTCGATTGGTCGACAATTGCCTCATAAGCTTCGCCGTTATCGTTCCACTGGCATTGGGCATGTCCCTCAGCCGCGTTTTCGAACACGGCTGGCACAACATCTACTTCCTTCACATCGCCGTGACATGTACGGTCATCTCGGGCGCGGTTCTCCGGAAGCGCCTTTCTTACCACACGCGCACTTGCCTGTTGTTGGGGCTCATTCTGGCCATAGGTGCGGTGGGCCTGCGCGTCTTCGGCCTATCCGGTGGTGGCCTAATGGCGCTAGGCGTATTTTCCATTATGACCGCTATCACTTTGGGGAAGCGAGCGGGGTTGATCGCATGTGGAATCGGCTTGGCCATCATCGCCGTCACAGCCGCCGCAGTTTGCACAGGCGCAATCACCTATTCCCTGGACCTCAACGAATACGCGTCATCGTTGACCGCCTGGATAACGGCTGCGACCATCTTCCTGCTGTGGTTCCCGATGGCCGTGATTTCCCTTGGTGTGTTGTATGACCATCTTGTGGCTTCGCTCAAGGCGGTACACGAAGCCCACGCAAGACACGAACGCCTCGCGGACAATCTTCTCGGTTCCTTCCTCTATCGCCACGACGCCGAGGGCGTGTTCAGCTATGTTTCCTCATCCATCACGCAGGTCCTCGGCTACACGCCAGAAGAGTTCTCGGTCCACTATTCACAGACTCTGACAGACCACCCCATCAATCAGCATGCCAACCGGATGACGCAGCACGTCCTTGCAGGCGGTGAGCCAGAGCCATATGAAGTGCAGGTTCGCGATAAGGATGGAGGAACGCATTGGCTCGCGGTGTCGGAGAGTGCCGTGCATGACACCCACGGGACAGTCGTGGCCGTGGAGGGCGTCGTGCACGATATCTCCGACCGCAAACACGCGGAGCAGGAACTGCGTGCGCGGGAGGAAGTCCTCGGGGCTCTCATCGAAACCTCACGGGACTGGATTTGGTCGATCGACTCGCATGGTGTCCACACGTACTGCAACCCCGCGGTCGAAGCCATCCTCGGCTATACCGCGGGCGAACTGCTGGGCAAGCCCTCTCTCGACCTCGTGCATGACGAAGATCGGCAGAAGATCGAGGCCATGCTCCCGACACACATCGCGGACAAGGAGGGGTGGTCCATCATGCTTATCCGATGGCGGCACAAGGATGGAGGGTGGCGCTACCTGGAGAGCAACGCGGTGCCCATTCTTGACGAATCGGGTGAGCTTGCGGGCTTCAGAGGTGTCGATCGCGATGTGACCGAGCGCATGCGAGCTGAAGAAGAGTTGCGCGACAGCGAGCAACGGTACCACTCGTTGTTTGAGCACGCCAGTGATGCGATCTTTCTCTTGAAGGACGGCCATTTCGTTGACTGCAATCCAAAAACCTTGGACCTGTTCGGCTGCACACGTGATCAGATCGTCGGCGAGACGCCCTACGGATTCTCTCCTGAAACCCAAGCGGATGGACGCCAATCGACAGAGAAAGCGATAGAGAAGATCCAAGCGGCGCTCCAGGGAGAGCCGCAGACCTTCGAGTGGCAGCATTGCCGACGCGACGGTTCCCTGTTTGATGCTGAGGTCAATCTGAACCGTCTTGAACTCGGCGGCGTGGAGCATGTTCTCGTGATCGTGCGCGACATCACCGAGCGCAAGAACGCTGAGGCGGAGCTGAGGCGTTTCGCCCTAGTCATCGAGCAGGCCGCTGAGATTGTCGTCATCGCCGATACTGAGGGAAGCATCACCTACGTCAACCCTGCTTTTGAAGAGGTCACGGGATACACCCGGGAAGAGGCCATCGGCCAGAACCCACGTATTCTCAAGAGCGGCGAAATGGATGAGTCGATATACCGCGTTCTCTGGGAGACCCTTGTCCGTGGCGAAACCTGGTCCGGGCGTCTGGTCAACAAGAGGAAGGACGGGACCTTGTTCACAGAGGATGCGACGATTTCGCCGCTGCGATCGACTTCGGGCGAGGTGGTGAGCTATGTCGCGGTCAAGCACAATGTGTCGCGCGAACTTGAGCTAGAGGAGCAGTTCTTCCAGGCACAGAAGATGGAGGCGGTCGGGCAGTTGGCCGGTGGCGTGGCGCACGACTTCAACAACCTGCTGCAGGTCATTCAGGGCTACGGAGAGCTCGTGATGATGGACCTCGACGCGGGCAGCAAGATGTACGATGGTTTGAACCAGGTGATGGAAGCGTCCGATCGTGCACGAACGCTGGTGCGGCAACTGTTGGCCTTCAGTCGCAAGCAAGTGCTTGAACTTGAAGATGTGGACCTCAGCGGTGTGGTGGGCAACCTGGCCAAGATGATCCAGCGGGTCATCGGCGCGGACATCTCATTCGATATTCATTCGGAGCCGGGGTACAAACGGATACGCGCGGACAAAGGGCAGCTTGAACAGATCTTGATGAACCTGTGCGTAAATGCGCGAGATGCTATGCCCGAGGGAGGTGCCCTAACGGTCGAAACGGGCAGCGTCACCCTGGATGGCGAGTTCTGCGCGGCCAACGACTGGGCGAAACCCGGACGCTATGTGGTATTGAGCGTTTCGGACACGGGGTGCGGGATGGATGAGGAAACCCAGCGCCGGATCTTCGAACCCTTTTTCACCACGAAGGAACTCGGCAAGGGCACGGGATTGGGCCTCTCCACCGTATTTGGCATTGTCCGCCAGCACCATGGCATGGTCCACGTGTACAGCGAGATTGGGACAGGATCCGCCTTCAGAATCTACCTGCCCAAGCTTGAGGGGGCCGAGACCAAGCAAGAAGAAGAGGTGCTGGCCCCACCACGGGGAGGAACCGAGACCGTCCTGCTCGCTGACGATGACAAGGCGGTGTGCGGCGTGGCCGAGAATATTCTGACCAGGGCGGGGTACACCGTATTGACGGCCTTTGACGGGGAAGACGCCATACGCGTTTTCGATGAGCACGCCGAGGAGATCGACCTTGCGTTACTGGATGTCGTGATGCCAAATCTGGGCGGGAAGGCCGTCGCCCACCACATCCGGGAGACCTGCGCGGAGACCCCTGTGCTCTTCGCAAGCGGCTACAGCGCCGACGCCATTCACACCGGCTATATCCTCGACGAAGGGGTGCGCCTGATTCAGAAGCCCTACCATCGCATTGAGTTGCTTCGCAGGGTTCGGGAAGTGCTCGATTCCTGATGATGGCTTGAGCGGTCTAATAAGTCGAAGGCAACGTGCCATACGGAGGGATGCCGATGTCGAGGCTGAAGCGATACATTGACCGCACCACGTTATGGCGCATCGTTCTTCCGGCCCTTTCCACGTTCGGGTTCTTCGCGGTTGTCCTCTTTCTGGTGATGCTTCCCTCTGTCGAGTCTCGCTTGATGGACGAGAAACGTCTTCAGGTCAAGGAACTGGTCGCCACGGCGCACGCGAATCTGGCCCATCATGCAGCACAAGAGGCCGCGGGCGCCCTGAGCCGCGTGGAAGCCCAACACCAAGCCATTGAGCACATGCGATCTGTCCGATACGGACCGGAGGGCAAGGATTACTTCTGGATCAACGACATGCATCCCCGCATGGTCATGCACCCCTATCGATGGGACTTGGAGGGGCGGGACATTTCGGACTACGCCGACCCCGAAGGGAAGCGCCTTTTCGTCGAGTCCGTCCAGGTCGTGTCGGAATCGGGCGCCGGCTACATCGAATACATGTGGCAGTGGAAAGATGACCCCACGCGGGTTGTTCCGAAAATCTCCTACGTGCGCGCTTTCGAGCCTTGGGGTTGGATAATTGGTTCGGGGATCTACATCGAAGACGTGCGGGCGGACCTCGCCAGCACGCGGCGCATTCTGATCGGCGTGTGCGGCGCGGTGCTCCTGGCGATCGCCATCCTCTGCGCCTACCTTGTTTGGGAAACGCACATCATCAATGAACGCCGCGGCCGAGCGGAGCGGGCGCTCCAAGAGGAGAAAGCTTTTTCGGAAACGGTTCTGGAGAGTCTTCCGGGGATATTCTACGTCTACCGTATGGAAGGCGAGACGGCGCATTTGACTCGCTACAACCGCAACCATGTGACAGCCACGGGCTACACGGATCAAGAAGTCCGCCAGATGACGCCGGTGGATTGGTTTGAGGGCGAGGAGAAGGAGATCGCGCTTCAGGCCATTCAAGAAACCTTGCAGCAAGGGGAAAGCCGTGTTCGTCAGAGCGTGCTCTACAAAGACGGCAGCAAGGTGCCCTATGACCTCACTGGTCGTAGGCTGGATGTGGGGGACGGGGAGTTGTACTTCCTTGGTGTGGGACTGGACATCAGCGATTCCGTGGCAACGCAGGAGGCGTTACGGCAGAGCGAGGAGCGGTATCACTCGTTGTTCCAGAATGCCAGTGACGCCATCTTTGCCATTAGGGGCGCAGGCATCATCATGTGTAACGCAAAGACGCTTGAGATGTTCGGCTGCACACAAGAGCAGATTCTCGGGCACACTCCTGGCCATTGGTCACCGGCGTTCCAGCCGGACGGGTGCGAGTCGGCGGGAAGGGCAGAGGAGAGGATCGGGGCCGCTCTCGGAGGAGAGCGACAGGTCTTTGAATGGGTTCACCGCCGCTACGACGGGACCTTGTTCGACGCAGAGGTGAGTCTGAACGGCATTGAACTCGACGGCGATGCGTGCGTTCTTGCGATCGTGCGCGACATTTCCGGCCGCAAGCGCACTGAGGCCGAGTTGGAGCGGTTCGCACTGGTTATCGAGCAGGCGGAGGAGATGGTCGTTATCACGGATACGGGAGGCAACACCACGTACGTCAATCCAGCTTTTGAAGAGGTCACGGGGTACACGCGGGAGGAGGTCATCGGCGAAAATCCGCGCATTCTCAAGAGCGGTGAAATGGATGACTCGGTATACCGAGATCTTTGGGAGACCCTTACCCGTGGTGAGACGTGGACCGGCCGTTTCGTCAACAGGAGGAAGAACGGGACCTTGTTCACGGAGGATGCGACGATCTCGCCGCTTCGATCGGCATCGGGCGATGTGGTGAGCTATGTGGCGGTGAAGCGTGATGTCTCGCGTGAACTGGAACTTGAGGAACAGTTCTTTCAGGCGCAGAAGATGGAGGCGGTGGGGCAGTTGGCGGGAGGCGTAGCGCACGACTTCAACAACTTGCTGCAGATCATTCAGGGCTACGGCGAACTTGTTCTCATGGACCTCGACACGGACAGCAAGATGTATGAAGGGTTGACCCAGGTGATGGAGGCGGCCGACCGGGCACGAACGCTGGTGCGGCAACTGTTGGCCTTCAGCCGCAAGCAGGTACTCGAACTTGAGGACGTTGACCTCGGCGAGGTGGTGGGCAACCTGGCGAAGATGATACAACGCGTCATTGGCGCAGACGTCTCGTTCAATACGCATTCGAAGCCTGGCCTGAAGCTAGTACGCGCAGATAAGGGACAGCTTGAGCAGATCCTGATGAACCTGTGCGTGAACGGGCGCGATGCGATGCCGGAGGGAGGCGTGCTGACGGTCGAGACGGAGAACGTCAGTCTGGACGAGGAGTTCTGCATGGCCAACGACTGGGCCAAACCCGGGCGCTATGTGGCATTGAGCGTTTCGGACACGGGTAGCGGGATGGATGAGGATACCCAGCGCCGGATTTTCGAACCCTTCTTCACGACGAAGGAACTGGGGAAGGGCACGGGATTGGGCCTTTCCACCGTGTTCGGGATCATCCGCCAGCACAACGGCATGGTCCACGTGTACAGCGAAACGGGTATGGGCACGACCTTCAGGATTTACCTGCCGATGCTTGAGGGTGGGAGGATCACGGTTGAGGAAGAAGAGGCCGCCCCGCCACCGGGAGGAACCGAGACTATCCTTGTGGCTGACGACGACCGAGCCGTGTGCGCTGTGGCCGAGACCATTCTAACCAGGGCCGGCTACACCGTACTGACGGCCTTCGATGGAGAGGAGGCCATACGCGTGTTCGACGAACACGCCGCGGAGATCGACCTTGCGCTGCTGGATGTCGTGATGCCCAATCTGGGCGGAGAGGCCGTCGCCAAGCACATCCGGGAAACCCATCCCGAGACGCCGACGCTCTTCGCAAGCGGCTACAGTGCCGAGGCCGTGCATACCGGCTACATCCTCGACAAAGGCGTGCGGCTGGTTCAGAAACCCTACCATCGCGTTGAGTTGCTTCGCAGGGTTCGGGAAGTGCTCGATGGGTGAAGATACGGTCTGGCTCGGCTATCCGATTTCAGCGATCATTGCCCGATGATCGGCCTGTATATAAGGCCCTGACGGTGCAGGCAGCGGGTCTCCGGATCGTAGTTGACCGTCTCGCCGTCGTAGGGTCCGCCGATGAGAAGCAGTTCCGTGGGGCTGATGGGATGAAGCACGCCCATGGGAGTGCGTATCAGGTTTCCTTCGATACTGATCTCGGCGTGGCCATAGTGCTCTTCTCCTCCCTCAGCGGTCGGGACGCGACGCACGACTTCGTATCGGCCGCTGAGCTTCTGCCATGTTGCCGAGCTCTTGAGCGCGCCTGGACATCTTGGGCAGATCTCCGATTTCACCTTGGCGCCGTGGATGGCCAAAACGGTGTCGTCGCTTGCGGCATCAGTCAGGAATTCCAGTTCGAATTGGCGCAGGTCGACGGGGAAGAACCTCGCAAGGCCGAGTTTCATCAACCAATGGGTCAGTTTGAATCGGTTTTCGCCAATAGGGACCAAGCCCAGCTTCATCCCGTGAACCTGTGCCTTGAGCCGGTCGCCTCGGAGAACAATGTCCATCACCTCTCCGAAGACCACGTATGTGCCGACATAGCTGCTGAGCGTGGACCTGTCCAGCTTGATAGGCTTAGGCTTCGAGGCGCTCGGCAAGACCTCGCCGTACTTGGCCTCCGTCATCGACTCGAGCACATCGGCCGCGAGGAGAAGCTCATACGCCCCGGAGAAGTTCACCTCATTGGCAAAGAGAACCACACCCAGCTTGCGCTTGGGGAGCAGAGCCATAAGGACATTTGTGCCGGAATCCCCGCCGTGGTGCCATACGAGTTTCTCGCCAAACCGTTCTTGATTGGTGAACCATCCAAGCCCGTTGGTTTGCGGGTCCATAGGGTTCGTGTACTGGTCTTCGAACATGGCCGCGAGCGTCGCGGGCTCGACGATTTGCGTGCCGGCGGCCATTCCATCTCGAAAGATGAACTTCACGAACTCGGCCATATCCTCAAGGGAAGCAAACAGGTTGCCGGACGGGAAGCTGGGGCACTCGCCGCGCCGAATCGGATAGTGCTTGCCCTTGTAGTGCTCGTAGCCCACGGCGATCTCCGCATCGTCGGGCAGTTGAGTCGACAGGAAGGCGCTGCGGTCCATCCCGATAGGGATGAGAAAATGTTCGCGCATGTAGAGCGAGTACTTCTGGCCGCGGACTTCCTCGATGATGTGGCCGAGCAAGTCGTATCCCACGTTCGAGTACTTGAATCGTTCGCCTACGGGAAAGGCTACGTAGGAATCGCCCAATGACATGACTTGATCGCGGAGCACGTCCAGTCCCACGACCTCGATGTGGGACTCGGGCAGGGCGCCGTTCCTCGGCAACCCGGACCGGTGCGCCAGGATGCTGCGTATGGTGATGGGGGCGCTCTGGGGGAACCGGGTCCGCACGGAGAATCCAGGGACGTAATCGGTGACGGGGGCATCGAGATCCACATGCCCTTGCTCCACGAGGCGCATAGTCTCGACGGCGGTCATCACTTTGGCGAGCGACCACTGTCTGTAGATGGTACGGGTGGTCGCGGGGGTGTTGGCCTCAAGGTCGGACTGCCCAAACGCCTCCGCCCACACGACGTTCTGGTCGTCAATGAGGGCAACGGCCACACTGGGCAGGTGGTGCTTCTTCATGGCACGCTTGAGTTGACGTTCCGTGCGGCGGATGGCGTCGGCGTAGTCAGCGGTCGAAGCATCGTGTTCAACGGCTCGCGAGGCCGGAGGAAGAGCCGCAAGGCATAGGGCGGCTACGGTGGTGAGGAAGCCCATGGCGCGGAATCTGGCTGAGAATGTCAACGCAGTCTCCTTTCGCGAACGGCCGAACCAGGCGGAAGATGTGGGCCTCTGTCTTGCCAATCTTCGGAATTGGTGCGCGTCTCAACGGGTCCGAATGAACCGAATGGTTCGCGGCGGCGTCTATAATGCCGGAAATGGATCACCGCGACCAAATACACGACCAACTGCTCGTGATGCGCTGCCGGGAGGCTGACGCCGGGGCCCTGGACGAATTGCTGGATCGATGGCAGGAACGGTTATGGCGGCATGCCGTGCGGTTGACGGGCGATTCCGAGGCGGCGTGGGACATTCTGCAGGAGACGATGATTGCCGTCAGCCGCCGGATCGCGGACCTTGGCGATCCAGCGGCCTTCTCGGCATGGGCATACAAGATCGCCACGAATCAATGCCGTGACTACTTCCGAAGACAGCAACGGCGTCGTCGTTTGACCGAGGCGTACACCGATCAACGGCCGACGGACACGGAGCGCGACCACGCCTCGGTCATGGATCTGCAGGCCGCGATGACTCAGCTCACAGGACCGCAGCAAACGCTTCTTTCCTTGCGCTACGAGGAAGGATTTGGTGTCGCCGAGATCGCCGACGTACTCGGGATACACGAAGGAACCGTCAAGTCGCGACTCTTCACGGCCAGACAGCAGTTGCGGACACTACTGGAGGAACACGAACGATGAGTTATGACGATTTCGATATCGACAAGGCGCGGGATCTGCGCGAGAAGGCGAAGAAGAGCCTTCTCAGACAATCCAGAAAGAACCTGGTAGTAACACTACTGAGCTCGTTGGTGCTGGTGGCTCTGGTCTCCTTTGCCGTGATCCAGCGCATGTGGGCTCTCGATTCTGAGGGGCGGGTGTTCTACTCGATGCTCGCGCTCTTCGGTCTGCTCATGAATACGGCGTTGTGGGCGGTCTACGCGTTGGACGCCCGCATCCTGTTCGTCCTGAAAGAGACGAAGCAACTGCGACTGGATGTCTTGTCTTGCGGAGAGGCGCCGTCTGAACGGGCCACCGGCGGCGCCGAATCGTTCTCGACCTGGACGTCAGACGTCCTCCAACCGAAGGTCCAAGCCCTCGTGGTGATCTTGATATGTGTGGTCGCCTCGGCATTCGCTTTCATCGCCAACGCGATGACATCGAGATACCCGGAGGAATTCGGCGGCCAGGAAGTCGCGGAAGTCCATGTCACGCCCGAGGGCGCGTTTCGGGTGGTCTCGCGAATCAGCATCACGCGGTGCCCCGCCAACGTTTCCGAAATCCCTCTCCGCATCCCCCAGCCGGGCGCCACACTCGAGTCCGTGGCCATCGATGGCAGGGACATACCCGCTGTCCCCGTACCGGATAAGGCCGACACCTATACCATCCTGCCTGGTCTGCCCAAGAACGCGCTCATGAGCGCCACGGTGGAGGTGGTCTGGTCTCCGAAGGCCGCGGACATCGAGATCGAGGACGACCACCGCTCGTTCAACCTGCAACTCCGGGGAATGATTCCCATCAACGCGTATGCGTTGAACGCGATCATCGACGACGGGGCGTCCTATCGGTTCGCATACGGCGACCCGTCCTACGAGAAGGGTTTCAACCAGTACTGGACACTGCGGTCGGACGGCGGGTACCACGACCGTCCGATGGGGTCCTGCGGGGTCCACGTTGATGCGATCCCGCATGCCGAGTGAGTGCGGTGCGGTGCGGGTGTTGACAGCACCGAGCCCGCCTCATACCATTGGGAACGCGCGTGTGCCGAGAGAACGGCGCGCCGATCGCAACCAACCGCACAGAAGGGCTGAGGAACTATGACCGCACCATCCGCTGCAGTGACCGGACCTGACGGTTTGCCGGGCGAGACCCTCTTGCGCGCCCAGAACGCGGAACATGTGAAGGTGTATTGCGAAGCGGGCCGGTTCGGCGGATGGCCGGCGAATCACGGCATGTGGAACTGGGGCGACGAGATCCTCGTCGGCTACAGCCGCGGTTACTACAAAGACCTCGGCGCCACCCGTCACCACATCGACCGGACAAAGCCTGAGGAGTTCTGGTTCGCGCGCAGCATGGACGGGGGCCGCACGTGGACTCATGAACACCCGGCGGACCAGGGAGCCATGATGCCGCGCGGCGACTTCCTTCACGGCACGGAGACACCTGGGCTGGCCCTGCCGCCCATCGAAGACCTCAAAGAGCCAATGGATTTCACCCATCCCGACTTTGTGTTGACCTTTCGTATGGAGAACATCCATGCGGGCACGTCGCGGTTTGAATACTCGTACGACCGCGGCAAGACGTGGCGCGGCCCGTACCGGTTGCCGAATCTCGGGACACCGGGCACGGCTGCGCGCACGGACTACATCGTCAACGGCCCGCGGGACGCCCACATCTTCATCACCGTGGGCAAAGAGAACGGTCGCGAGGGTCGCCCGCTGTGCGCGCGAACCACGGACGGCGGGGTGTCGTGGGAGATGGTGTCGTGGATCGGTCCCGAGCCCGACGGGTTCGCCATCATGCCGTCTACGGTGCGACTCTCCGACGCGGAGCTGCTGACCACGTTGCGACGCCGGGAAGGCACGTTTCGCTGGATTTCTCAGTGGCGCAGTCTCGACAAGGGCGCGACATGGAGCCAAGAGGACCATCCCGTGGACTATCTGGGCGAGGGGAATCCGCCCATGTTGAACAAACTGCGAGATGGGCGCCTGTGCCTGACGTACGGATTCCGTGCCTATCCGTTCAGCATCCGCGCGCGGTTGAGCGAAGACAACGGGAAGACCTGGAAACCCCAGATCGTGTTGCGTGACGATGGCACTGACCGCGACATCGGATACGTGCGCAGTATTCAACGTCCCGACGGCAAGATGGTGACCACCTACTACATCAGCGACGAGGCCACGGGCCCGGAACGTTACATCGGCGCGACGATCTGGAACCCCAGCCAAGTCGCCGAAATCGTCAGCGGCGACCCGGCGCGGCAGCAGGCGTTCTAGCTCGGATATTTCACCGGGCTTCGTCGCGAGCGAGTGAAGATTGCGCCAGATCAGGCGCTTGGTGCTGGCTGCCGGACGACAACGTGTCGAGATACGTCGAGGTCGGCAGGCAAGGCAAGTGCCTGAGATGGTGTGAGATTCACGCGCGCAGCAGAAGGCCGGTGAAATATCCGGGCTAGGGTTCGCGACGGGCAGACCCGGCTTGTCCAGCCCATCGTGGCCTATGCTTCTTCGCGGATGCGGTTTCTTCAGCGGTCGCACTGTTCCCGATTGTTAAGGGAATCCGCCGCAAGTTGCGGGAAGTGGGTTAGAATGGGCTATGAACACCAGATCATTCCATAGATTCATGCCGATAGTGGTGCTGGCTTTGTTCGGCGCTAAGTCTGCTACGGCGGCCGTGACGCTTACCGACCTGGGCTCCGAAGTGACGCTTGAGAACGGTATCGTTTCAGTCACCATCAACAAAGCAACGGCACGAATTGATTCACTGGAACATCGTGGGGATGAGCTG
>JAAEQP010001656.1 GCA_024231375.1 bacterium
AAGGTGGTGGACAGGGATGGCAGCCCCGTTCCCGTAGGTTCCGTCGGAGAACTGGTGGTTTACGGGCCGCACCTTGCTGCAGGCTACTGGAACGATCCTGCGTCAACCCAGCTTCGCTTCCGTGTCGATCCGACGACAGGAGAGCGCGCGTTGTACACCGGCGACCGCTTTCGATGGGATACCTGCGGCTATCTGTACTTCGTCGGACGTGACGGGAGCTTTATAAAGTCTGGTGGACATCGAATCGGGACAGCCGGTCTGGAGATGGGCCTTGCCGCCATCAGTGGCGTGGCCGAGGCATGTGTTGTCGGCGTGCCCGACCCGGAACTCGGTGAGCACGTCGCGGTGTTCGTCAGCACCGTGAGTGCAACCCTCGACGATGTGTCGGTGCGGGAGCACTTGGCCAGGCTCTTGCCGTCTGCGGTTTCACGACCCCATATTACGTTGCGGTCTGGACCGCTTCCCAAGACGCGCAATGGCAAGCTAGATCGCTCGGCACTACAAGTCGAGGCGCTATCGGAGGTGCATCGTGGACGTTGACCTCAGTGGGGCAGACACGGTGCCGTACTTGGGCAACATCACGGCCTGCCACTCACTGGCGATGCTGTCGGCGTACTTCAGCAACGTGCAGGTGCCGGACATCGATCTGTTCGAGGCCCTCACAACCGTCCCTTTCGGGCTAGTCTCCGTGCGCGAAGATCCAAACCGAGTCCTCAATGTTTGGTGCGACCCAGACATTGGATTGGACCGCGCATGCACTGCCTTGGGGCTAGCCTATGACGTATCTTGGTGGCCGAAGGATGCATCCCCGGACGCCGCCCTTCAACAACTACGTGGGTGGGTGTCGGATGGTCCGATCGTGATAGGGCCGTTGAACATGGATGCGCTCACCTATCTGTTCGAGCGGCAGCTCTATCGCATGTGCGACCACTACCTCGTGGTATGGGGCATCGATCGAGAAGGTTGGTGGGTTTCGGACAACGAGCGCTCCGTGTCGGAGGTTCTTCGCGAGGCAGCACTGATCGACGCGTGGCGTGGCGATCGAATCCCCGAAGGGCGCGGCGCGTTTGTCATGCGACGGTTGCGGGCGGCTCAGGCTCCGGTGCTGACG
>JAAEQP010001657.1 GCA_024231375.1 bacterium
GGAATCCGCCGAAGAGCATGCCGCCCTTGGCGTCCCATTCCGACCGGGCGCCCAAGGTGCGCTGCACGACCGCCTGGTTGCCGCTCATGTAGGCGATGGCGAGCACAATACCCAAACCGAAGACGATGCCCGTCCACGGGTAGGGCTTGTCAGTGTCGTGGGGAAGCAGAATGTTGAAATGGCCGCCGTAGGTGGCGAGTTCGTCTACCTCGATCTTGTCCTTGTCGCCCCCGGCCAACGGGGTGAGGGCGCTGATGACGAGTTCCTTCGCCTGGGGACGGACAAGAGCCATTCGCCGCTCTTCGCGAGTCGGCATCGCCTTCTCGTTCTCGGCAAGTTTGGCCTCGACCGCTTCCATGACCGCGGGCAGCTCGACCGACGCGACGCGCATGAAGAATTTGTCGGTGGGCTCATTGTCCGTGTCAAGCACGCGCTCGGTTTTCAATACCTCGAACCCTGCCGCGCCGAGAGCTCCGGACACGGCTGCCTCATCTACGGTTGTCCTGTCGGCGCCCTCGATGGTGAACATGATGCGTGGTTCAAGCTCGGCCACTTTTCGCTGCATCTCCATGGGACCGCCCACTTCCACCATGCTCAGGATAAGCAGGGCAATGCCGCCCACGAACATGATGATGAGCTGGACCACGTCGACCATGACCACCGCGGACAGGCCGCCGGTGAAGGTGTACACGCCGGTGATAACGACCATGGCGGCGATGACGACATAGGGGTTCCATCCCAGGATGGTATTGCTCAGTTGGTCACCCGTGACCCACAGCATGAGGGACAACATGGTGAGCAGGAACACGCCCCAGATTCCGCCGTGGATGACGCGGACCGCGGTGTTGTAGCGTTTGCCGAGGAACTCGGGAATGGTGTAGACGCCCGCCCGCCAGAAGTAGGGCACGAAGATGAAGGCCGCGAACACCATGGCCGGCATGGAGCCGATCCAGTCGAAGTTGGCTACGGCGATACCGTCGGTGAAGGCGCCACCGGCCACGGCGACGAAGTCCATGGCGCCGATGTCGCTTACCACGATGGACATGCCGATGGCCCAGAAGGGCAGGGCCCGGCCTGCGACGAAGAAATCGCCTGCGTTTTTCACGTATTTCCCGAAAAACGTACCCAAGGCGAAGACGCCGACCATGTACATCAACACAATGATAATGTCGATGCCTGAGAGACTTCCTGCTGGATCCATGATATTGAATATCCTCAGAAGTGCTGCCCCGACGGGGCGAATGCCGACCAATCGGGAGAGAGTATGACAGAAGGGGCGGGCGACGGTCAAGGAGATGACATGGATGTCATTGTGAGTGTTGCCGACCTTGGCCGGGGGCATCGTCCGCTGAGGGGCACGCGGAGGAGAAATCGGGAGGAATCCTTGAAATTGACACAACAGAGTACTCCATGGTACCCTTCGGGGTCTGCGCCTATGGAACGTTTCGGCCCTTTCACGAGGTAACTCTTGCATGTTCATTGGTAGCAATTCACAGAGCACGGTTCTGTCCGTGTTCCAGACCGGTGTGACCGAAGTTGTCCGGCAGCTTGGTCCCCCGACAGAAGTAAGTCTCAAGACCAGCAAGTGTGAAATGCAGGCCCGCGGGGCCGATTTCTCGCAGCGTGTGGACGTGCTCCGCATCGTGTTCGCGGTGAAGGATGGAGCCGATCCTGAAGAGATGGGGCGCGCGCTCCAGGAATTGGGCATTGGCGCGCACCTTCAGATGAACAACGGGTCGTGCGCGGTCACGTTGCCGTCGTTCGAGTGGCGCCAGCTTCCCAAGGCGGCGAAGGTTGACGGGTTCATCGAGTCCTATTGCGTGGAGAGCCTGCGATCAGCCACATGGGAAATTGATGTCAAGTCGTTCAGTAAGCAAAACCTCAAGATCAACGCCATGATCGAGACGATGAAGGAGAAGAACTGCTCGGACCTCCATATTCGTGCAGGCTCCCCGCCCTTCATACGGATCGACAACGATCTTCAGCCCATGGATATGCCGATCGTCACCGCAGCCGACATGGAAGACACGCTCCTCCAACTTGGGGGCGAGGCCGAACTGAAGCTGCTGGAGACGGAGCGGGAATCGAGTTTCCAATACCACGCCGCCGGCATCGGGTACCTGCGTTGCAGTGGATATATCAAGCAAGGCGCCCCCGCGATTGCGATTCGTCTGATTCCGGAAGAGCCGCTTCCCTTCGAGAAGCTCAACATTCCCGACACGGTTCGCGAGGTCTGCAACAAGCACCGTGGGCTCTTCCTGGTGTGCGGCGTGACCGGTAGCGGGAAGTCGACGACGCTCGCGGCCATGATCGATTACATCAATGCGACGCGGCACTCGCACATCATCACCGTTGAAGACCCCATCGAGTATGTCTATATCGACAAGAAGAGCATCGTGTCTCAGCGCCAGGTGGGACGGGACACGTTCTCCTTCGCGAACGCCCTTCGCGGCGCGCTCCGCGAAGACCCTGACACCATTCTCGTGGGTGAGATGCGCGACATCGAGACCATCCGTTCGGGCATCAGCGCGGCCGAGACCGGGCACTTGGTATTCAGCACACTGCACACCATGACGGCCGTCGACACGGTGAACCGCGTCATCAGTTACTTCCCGCAGGCAGAGCGCGATCTGATTCGACAGGAGTTGGCCTACTCGTTGCAGGGCGTGGTGTGTCAGCGGCTCTTGAGGCGCATCGGCGGCTGGCGCATTCCGTGTCTCGAGATTCTGCTGGGCGGTAGCCCGCTCGTGCGGGACGCCATCCTGGAGAATGACATCGGCCGTCTCCACAGCATTATCGAAATCGATTCGGAGATGAAGAGCTTCGACCAGTACGCCGTAGAGCTGTTCCAGGACGGCAAGGTGACCAAGGAAGAGGCCATGTCGGCGTGCAGTAACGACGAGGCCTTTGAGCGGGTCATCTCCGGCATCAAGTCCTCGGAAGGCCGCAAACTCCTGGGCTAGCGCCCTCAGCTCCCCCCAGTTTGGGAGTCAGACACAATCTGGAAGGCTGCAAGACGCGCCCGCAGCGGGAAAGACCCCTCACCCCAACCCTCTCCCGCTGGGAGAGGGGGAAGAGCTGGTCTCGCGCGCGATGTGAACCACAGACCATCCGGCGCAGTCAACGGCTCTCGGGTACCACTTGTGGCCACGAGAGTGCCTGACTGGAAACCGGGGGACTACTAACCCTTCTTCATCCCCCTCACACGAATCGGTGGATGACGGCTCCGGACGGCAGTTTCGGGAAGAAATACGTGGCCTTCTCAGGCATGGGATCGCGCGCGTCGGCGCACGCCGTGACCTGTTCGGTCAGCGTTGCCTTCACAAGAAACGCCAGTTGCTTGGCCCCCGACTCCACCGCCGCGAGGGCCGCGTCGAACCGCGGCTCGTAGATCAGTTCCTGACCTTCCGGCAATCCCATGATGTGCTCCAGGATGCCCCGGTGCAGGACGGCCACGTCCAGCGCGCGCCACGCGTCGCTTCGTCCCTCGCCAAGAAGGGTGGCCCGGTCTTCTTCACGGAGGGTCAAGACGAACGATCCTTCGCCCTGAATCGCCAAGCCGAAGGTGCATCCCGGTCCATCTGCCACGCATTGCGCAAGGTCGCCGTCGCACGCTTCCACGGTGAAGGATTCCTTCAAACCGTCGAGCAGTTGACGGGCGTCCAGTCCGTCCGGCAGATCGAGCAGCCGGTGCGTAGGCCACACGATGAGACCAGGTGCGTGGAGTTCCACCAGCCCGATGAGGGCGTAGTCGTAGGCTTGGGGTCCGGCATCCGCATTGGCCGCCCGCATGCGCGCCCGATGCTCGCAGGCCGTGCGGAAGCGGTGGTGGCCATCGGCAATGTACAGGGTCTTGCCTTCGAAGAACTGGGCCACCCGGTCGTCCGCGGCCACTTGCCACATCCGCTGCGTGGTACCGTCAGCCGTGTCCGCCACAACGTCGGGTTCCCGCGATCCCATCTGGGCCAGAAACGGATTCAACGCTCCCTCGGGATCGTCGTACAGCATGAATACCGCGCCCAGGTTGGCCTGGGCCGTTTCGGTGAGTTGAAGCCGGTCGGAGACCTTCCTATCGAACGTGCGCTCGTGGCCGAGCACCACGCCTTCCTCGCCGGGCTCGGGAAGCCGCACCCGCGCGAAGAATCCGCGGCGGCGATGCTTTCGTCCGTCCAGCCCGCAAAACGTCTGCTCCAGCAAGTAGTACGATTCCTCGTCGTCCTTCTTGAGGACCCCCTTCGCCACCCACTCATCGAGAAGCCGGTTCGCTTCCTGGTACCGGTCGGTTTCTTCGCCGGGCTCGGGTAGGATCAGATGCACAGTGTTGTACGGGCTCGACGCCGCGAGGCGCGCGCGCGTTTCCGGATCGATCACATCAAAGGGCGGCGTGATGACGCTGTCCAAGGGACCGGTCTTGTCGCTGTCGAACCGCAATGCTCGGAATGGACGGATGCCTGCCATTGTGGGGGAGTGCCTCCTTTGGCGTTGAGGATGGAATGCCCAAGTGCGTGCGATGATATTGTTGCGGGGCGCAAGAGTCAAGGAAGGGAGACCTTGCACCTGCGCGGGATGGGCGGCTTGTGGTATTCTTGAGGCCTACATACAACTTCATTGGGCGGCGATTGCCGCTTGGAGGACTGGACTCATGCCGTACCCGACGTTGGACCGTCACAAGCTGACCATCAAGCCCCTGCGGGAGCGCAAAAACAAGGTGTTCATCGAGCGGGACCATGTGCCGCCGGAGGCGGCGCCGCGGCCGTTCGACGAGGCTGCGGACCGTCTCATCGACGAGACGGTGGACCGGTTGCGCGCGGCCCGCGAGGCGGACAAGTCGCGGATCCTGGCGTTCGGCGCGCATACCATCAAGAACGGTCTGTCGCCGGTGCTGGTGGAACTGGTCGAGCGAGGCTGGATTACCCACCTGGCCACGAACGGCGCCGGCATCATTCACGACTGGGAATTCGCGTACCAGGGGTCCAGCAGCGAGGACGTGAAAGAGAACACGGCCCGCGGGCAGTTCGGCATCTGGCAGGAGACGGGGTTCTACATCAACCTGGCACTGGTCGTGGGCGCGTACGAAGGCCTTGGATACGGCGAAGCAGTGGGCAAGTTCGTGCAGGAAGAAGGGCTGCGTATTCCGCCTGTCGAGGCCTTGCGCGGCGAGATCATGGATTCGCTCCGGAGCGATCCGGACTTGTCGGCGGCGGCATGCGATTTGGTGGCCGCGATCAAGGATTTCGATCTGGACCCCGGATGGCTGAAGGTGCCGCATCCGTTCAAGCAGTATGGACTCCAATCCGCGGCCTACCGGCTGGGCGTGCCGTTCACGGGCCATCCCATGATCGGTCACGACATCATCTACACGCACCCCATGAACCGGTGCGCGGCGATAGGGCGCGCGGCCGAACGCGATTTTCTGGCGTTCGCGACCAACGTGGGCAACCTCGACGGCGGGGTGTATCTGTCGATTGGGTCGGCGGTCATGTCGCCCATGATCTTTGAGAAGTCGGTGTCCATGTCGCAGAACTTGGCGAACCAACGCGGTGAAAGTCTGAAGGATCACTTCATGCTGGTGACCGACTTGCAGGAATCGCATTGGGATTGGACGCAGGGCGAGCCGCCGGAGGACAATCCGGATTACTATCTCCGGTACTGCAAGTCCTTCTCGCGGATGGGCGGCACCATGCGGTATCTGAGTGCCGACAACCGCGATCTGCTACTGGCGTTATTGCACCGGCTCGAAGGAATGGAAGACGGCCAAGCCTGGACGCCGCGCGGGGATGCGCGCTAGGACACGGGCCTTTGTTTCGCCACGGAGGGAGACCACTATGCCTGGATTGAATGATATCGAACAGCGGATCGTGGACGACATGCTTGCGCGGCGTTCCGACCTGAACGAATGTCAGGGAGCTTTGCAGGCGCTGCATGATGCGCTGGTGGAATGCTACGATGCCGGCCGCGAGCTGCTGTTGTGCGGCAACGGCGGAAGCAACGCGGACGCGATGCACATTGCCGGCGAGTTGTGCAAGAGTTTCGAACGCAAGCGGCCCGTACCGCCGGATGTGGTGGAGCAACTCCAGGGCCTGCCGTACGGCGAGGAACTGACGCAGCACCTTGAGGCGGGTCTACCGGCCGTTCCGCTGGGGTCCAACGGGGCTCTCAAGACGGCGGTCGAGAACGATTCGCCCCAGCGCGACATTGCCTTTGCCCAAGAGGCCTTCGCACTAGCCAAACCCGGCGATGTACTGGTCGCCATCTCGACTTCGGGCAACGCGGCCAACTGTCTCATGGCCATGTCCGCGGTGAAGGCCGTAGGCGGAACGACGGTCTCGTTGACCGGACCCAACGGGGGCAGGATGGCCGAGGCGGCCGACATCGCCATCAAGGCGCCAGGTGACAGCACGAAGGTAATTCAAGAGGCGCACCTGGTGCTCTACCATACGGCATGCGCGCTGATCGAAGCCCACTACTTTCCGGATCTGCGATAACCGCGAGGGACCGCAACCGCGAGCCAGTCCCGTGGAACCATCCTATCTGAAACTGGCGAGAACGGGTGAGTTGGAGCGCCGCGCTGCCGAAGCGCGACGGATGATGGATCCCTGCACACTGTGTCCCCGGCGCTGCCAGGCGGCTCGGGAGAGCGACCAGCGGGGCGCCTGCCGCACGGGTAGGCGGGCGGTCGTCGGCAGCGTCCAGCCCCATTTCGGCGAAGAGCGGCCGCTCGTGGGACGGCACGGCGCCGACCGCTGCGGTTCGGGCACGATCTTCTTCGCGTGGTGCAACCTCGCATGCGTGTTCTGCCAGAACAGCGACCTCAGTGCGCAAGGCGTTGGTAGCGAGACCGAGGCAGACGAGTTGGCGTCCATGATGCTGGCACTGCAGGCGCAAGGCTGTCTCAACATCAACTTCGTCTCACCGTCCCATGTGGTGGCGCAGATTCTGGACGGGTTGGTCATCGCCGTGCGCCGCGGGCTGCGCCTGCCGCTCGTATACAACACGGGAGGGTACGACGCCGTCAAGACCTTGGCATTGCTGGACGGCATCGTGGACATCTACATGCCCGACATGAAGTACGCCGAGGCTGCCGTCGGGCATCGCCTGTCGGGGGTTCTGGATTACCCACGCGTAAACCAGGCGGCGGTGCGGGAAATGCGCCGTCAGGTGGGGGACCTGGCGCTGGACGCCCGCGGCGTGGCGCAGCGAGGGCTCTTGGTGCGGCATCTGGTTCTACCCGATGAGATGGCAGGCACTCCTACGATAGCGGGGTTTCTTGCCAGGGAGATCTCACGAGACACGTACGTGAACGTGATGGACCAGTATCACCCCAGCCACCAAGCGTACACGAGTGGATCCCTGAACCGGCGGGTCATGTCCGCGGAACACGCCGACGCCGAGCGCGCGATGCGCGAAGCCGGACTGCACCGGCTGGATGGGAACACAGCCTAGGGTTGCGCGCCGGGCTCGAGTTCGTCGGCGTACTCTTGCTGAAGCCGGTCCAACGCCACCATATACCGCTTCTTGGACACCTGGAGGAACGCCTCCTTCGCAAGGTCGGTGGCAGCTTCGGACGCCAGTATCCGTGCATCGAAGGTGGCGCCGCTGCCGCTCAAGGAGCCCGCGTTCTGCACGAGTTCTCCCTTGAGCCGGGCCACGCCATCCGCGATGCGATTCAGCCCGGTGCGCGCCTCCACGGCTTCGCGTTGAAACTCGCCGCCGACGGCCAGATACTCGTTGCGGGCCTGAACCAGGAATTCCATCGCCTGGCCGTAGTTGCGGTTGACACTTTGCTGCTCGGCGCGGCTTTCCAACCCTCGACCCCGGGTCAGTGCAGCACGCACGACTTCCAGGCGCGCGTCCCGTCCATCGATGAGCTTCTGCGCCTCCAGCAGCTTGGCCTGTGCGCTGGGATGCAGCTTGTCCGCTTCAAGTGCACGGGTATATGCGTCGCGGGCGCTTTCGAGTTGTCCTTCCTTCAATGCCGCATCGCCCACCTTCACGTAGTATTCCGCGATACGCTGGGCCACGTCGCGGCGGCTGGGCTCCTTTTTCAGCACGGCATTGTACTCTTCCATGGCGCGACCGAATTGGCCGGCATCGAAGAACATGTCTCCGACCTGTTTCTGCAGGTCGGCCGTGCGAAGGCCCATTTCAGCCAAGCGCGTATAGGCCGCATTTGTCTCAGTGGAGTTGCCGCGCCGGATGTAGAACTGCAGGCCGTCCAGGAAGTAGCTTCGCAGACGGGCTTGGGGCACGTTCGCAACAACGGCGGATCCTTGGATGACCGTGTACCACACATCGGCGATGGTGTTAATCGTCCGGCTCACATCCCCGGACAAGGCCTGTGCGGCGACGCCCTTGAATCCGATGCCATCCTGGTAATCCTTGAGAATCACGTCCCTCTGAGTGGCAGCCGAACGTTGGACCCTCGGCAGGTAGACGGGCGGATCCACGATTTGCCGGTCGCGAGCCGTCAGCGGCACACGCTCGACATTCTTGTCCACGTCGGCGTAGTACATGCGCCGATACTCAGGATCGGCGTCCGCCAAGGGTGAGCTGATACGCGACACCAGCTTGCCGAGGGCGCCCAGGCGATACGCGTAGTAGGGGTCTACGCGGTTTCCGCGGATGGCCTGCAGCAGGATCATCTCGGATTCGATGGCCGTGACGGGATTGTCGGTAGCCGTCGGGATCAGAGCCTGGAGTTCCGATTCGGACACGGACGCGCCTGCCTGGATGTCCCGCTGCAGATTCGTGAGGGGGATGGCGGTGCGCTTCGAGATGAGCTTGGCGGCCGTAGTGACAAGGGCCACATCCGTTGTGGGGCCCCAGGCTCCGGCCGGTCCGGCAACTGCCGCGACGACGAGCACAACCAGCGTCAGTAATGCGGCGCGTCTCATGATCTACCCTCCCCTGCAACGCCGGCTACGGTGTCGCCTCCGGCGCCTCCAGGCGACATGCTCTGCCTCAACTGGCTAACGAGTGCCCCAACCTCCAGGGCGCGGGCATTCGGGTCGTTCTCATCGACCAATGCGAGGTACTGCTCCAGTTCCCGGATGCCCTCGGCTGTTACCGCGTTTCGTATGTACCAGAGTCCGTTCTCAAGCCGTGCCGGGGCGTAGGAGGGATCTCGGCCGATGGCCCGGCGAAAGGCTTCCCGGGCCTCCGCATCGTTGCCTTCCAGCACGGCAATCCGTCCGCGCACCGTGTCGACGGCGGCTTGGTTGACGCCCTCCTTGCGGCTCGCCTTGGTGAGGGCGGTGACTGCCCGGTCGCGGCTGCCCAAGGCCAGGTGTATTTGGGCGGCGTGAACGCCGGCATGACCGGAGATGGCGTTGTTCATGTCCGCCAGTAGTTCGAGTTCTCTTAGGGCGTCCTGGTTCTGGCCCCGCGCCTGGAGGCAGACGGCGTGGTAGAAGCGGACGGACGGGGCCGGATTACCCATGGCGATTACCTCACGGAGATAGTCTTCCGCCTCGAGGAACCGGCCTTCAGTCACGAGACGAAGGCCGAGCTGGGTCAGAGCCTCCTCCTGAAGGGTCGAGCTCTTGTTCGCCAAGGCCTCCAAGTCACCGGTGCTGGCGGTACCGTTGCCACTCAGGCGGTCCACGAGGGTCTCCAGCAACTGGGTATCTGCGTTGCCGGGGTTCGCCAATACCGCCTGCGACAGTTGGGACCGGGCCTGCTCATAGTCGCCTTGCAGCGCGCTGGCGATGCCCTGGGTTTCGCTGAGATCGCCCGCCGACACACCTGCCCCGCGGGCGTTGCGGAGGGCGTCAAGCTGCCCTGCCGAGTCGCCTTGTGCGCCCAAGGCCAGGGCTAGGAGAAACGCCGCCTGACCGTCATTGGGGAATCGCTTCGTCAGTTTGCGCAACACCGAGACCTGGCGGTCGATTGCGCCGGCCTCCTCGCCACGGGCATGGCTCAACGCCGCGAACAGCGCGGCCTCCTTCTTCTCAGGCATGTAGTCGAACGCCTTCTCAAAGGAGTCGGCGGCAGCTTCGTAGTCCCGGAAATCGAAATGCAACCGGCCAAGCTCGTAGTGGGCGTCGCCACGCTCAGGATGGGACGTGACATACTTGGTGAGCAGTTCCGCGGCTTCCGTGCGGCGATTCTCGGCTGCCAAGCGGCGTGCCCTATCGACGGGATTGCGAAACAGGAACACGGCGCCGACACCCAGCCCGACCACGACGATCCCGGCGGTGACGAGCCCGATGATCCCCCACGGTACCGATCGCTCGACACTCTCGGGGAGGGCTTTCTCCTCGGCGATTTTCTGGCCGGTCAGCAGATTGGTGCCACACGCGACGCAGATGATGTCCCCTTCGCGCACCAGAGCGCCGCAGCTCGGGCAGGTCTGGCTGCGTGCGTCTCCTTTCTTCTGATCGGCACCCTCCTGACTCTGCAGAAATCCGCCGCAGTGGACGCAGTTGTCGAGCTTTGGGTCGGTGAGTTTGCCGCAGAATGGGCAGTTGATCGTGGTTGCCACTGCCAGAACCCCTTCCTAGGTTAGACTAAGGCACGCACCGTCTACGCTGTCACTGGCGCGGTCCGCCAGGGTCACGACTCCGTGTCGCCGGGAAACCGATATCCGCACTTCTTGCAGGTTTCCGCGTCAAGAGATGAACGGGCACCACACTCCGGGCATCGCTTGCATATCAGCGACGGGACCGACACTACGGTAACCACCAGGATGATGGCCACCATTATGTAGAGGTAGTAGCTCCCCATCTGATCAACTTAGCCCGCACCATCATGGCTGGCGGCGGTCCGCCCGCCTCTAACTCTTCGCACCTACATTATACCCCAGATTCTAATCCCGGCACTGCGAGTTGTCAATAGATCATTGTTTCCTAAGGATTTAGATGCACTAGATCTGAGCGCCTCGCGAGCGCGTGAGGTCCGTTGTTCGATACAATTCGCAGAATTAGAATCTGGCGCAAATTTTCGCCAAAACCTTCGCCTCCGTCGGGTGGTCATACCTTGAAGTCGGGGGAGGCACTCTGGACCGTGCCATTGGTACCCCCACAGATTTTGGAGAGGGAGATTCATGACGCGTGCCCATGTGATTGGAGCCGGGCAATACCTGCCCGAACAGGTTCTGACGAATTCTGATGTTGAGAAACTGACGGATACCAGTGACGAGTGGATTCGCAAGCGGACAGGCATTCATCAACGACACGCCGTGTCTGATGAGGAAGCGACATCCGACCTTGCAAGGGGGGCGGCTCTTCAGGCCCTGGCGCGCGCCGGGGTAGACCCGGCCGACGTGGACCTCATCCTCTGTTGTACCACCACGCCGGACTACGTGTTCCCTTCCACGGCATGCATCGTGCAGGGCCTCATCGGGGCGCGCGGGGCCGCGGCGTACGACATCAACGCTGCGTGCAGCGGATTCGTGTACGGTCTGACGTCAGCCGATGCCTTTGTGCGTGCGGGCGTCTACCAGACCGTTCTGGTGATCGGAGCGGACGTGGCCACGAACCGCATGCGGTGGGAGTCGCGGGACACGGCGGTTCTCTTCGGCGACGGCGCCGGGGCGGTCGTTGTGCAGGCGCGCGACGGAGACGCCGGCGTGATGGCTACCCATCTCGGTGCCGACGGCAGCGAGGGGGATTTGCTTCACTACCGGGGCGGAGGCTCCCGGATTCCGCCGACCGCGGAGAGCATCACCGGTCCTGACTTCGACTTCAAGATGAAGGGGGCGGAGTTGTTCAAGCGGGCCGTGGGCGTGTTCTCCGAGGCCGCAGAGAAGACG
This sequence comes from bacterium, assembly GCA_024231375.1. The sequence goes on from JAAEQP010001657.1 coordinate 11,753, forward strand.
TTGCAGAAGACCGGGCTGACGGCAGCCGACCTGGATCTGTTCGTTCCGCACCAAGCCAACATCCGCATCATTCAGATGGTGGCGGACCGGCTGGGATTGACGGAACAGCAGGTCATGGTGAATATCCACCGGGTTGCCAACACCACCGCGGCCTCTATCCCGATCGCCTTGGACGATGCGGTGCAAGCGGGTCGCGTGAAACCCGGCGCCACGGTCATGGTAGCCTCGTTCGGCGCGGGGCTCACGTGGGGGTCGGCCATCATCCGGTGGTAATGGTGCGGATCAGGCTTCCTCGCCGAAGTCCAGGTCGGGCGCGTCCGCTTCGGTCCTGGGCCTCAGGCGGGACGCGACCACGAACGCGACTACGGAGGCGATGCACGATAGGCCGAAGGTGAACGTATACGACACGCGTTCCGCCAGGAATCCCGCAAGGGTGGGGGCGAACAGCAGCGGTACGTACAGCGTATTCATGAACGCCACGTAGGTAGGGCGTAGTCGTGCGGAGGGAAGCGCCAGCAGGTACACCATGCCCGAGATGTCGCATGCGTTGGCCGACGTGGTGGCGCACAGGTACATGACGACGTACGCGGCAAGGTAGTGGCGCTGCGCGAATCCCGCCGTGGCATCGACGCGGGCGAGCACGGCGAGCACGAGGGCCGTCAGCGGAGCCAGCAGCATCAGCACCACGCCGATACGCATGACGAAGATCTCGCCGTATCGGCGCGCCACCCGGCCCCAAGCGAAACTCGAGACGCCTCCCGCGAGCAGGACGATTGCCGTGAACCAGCCGGCCGTAATGCGCGGCGTCGCATTGAACAGTTCGATCGCCATGGGCACGAAGAGCGCCAACTGAGACATGCGGCCGAAAGCCCATGTGGCGCGCAGGATGAAGAACCTGCGGAAGTCGGGGTCGTTCCGGAAGATGACGGGTCCTCGCTTCAGGAAGGTCCAGAACGACACCCGGCGGTCGGTCACTTCTTCGACGGGTTCGCGGACCCCCATGAACAGGCCGTAGGCCGCGCCGCACACCAGCGCGCCCAGAAGCATGAGTACTGCGTAGTTGGTTGGGAACGGCACCCCGGATCGCTCGGAGAGGATGAACCCCACCACGAAGGTGGCGAGGAATCCCAGCAGTCCACCCAGCATGCGACGGTAGCCCCAGAGCATGGCCATGTCGCGTTTGGGGATGGTCTTGCCGACGATGTCCATGAACGGGACGCCCACGACGCCGCCGGAACTGGCGAACAGGGCATAGAGTCCGAGCACGATCCAGAACAGGAGCAGCCAACTCCCCGACCAGAGGAAGATCGTGGCGGCCATGGCAATCAGCATCGAGAACCGGAGCACGGCCATTGTGGTGTAGAGCGGCAACTTTCGCGAGAGCGGTTCCACGAGAGGGCCCACAAAGATCTGGGGCCACATCCACCCAGCGCCGCCCATGCTCACGAGAAGACCCACACACAACGTAGAGTCTGTGAGCGTCTTGGCGAAACTTGCCAGAACGGTGTCCGGTGCGAAGAAGGCGGTGCCCATGACTACGATACCGCCGTTCCACACGGTCAGCCGGAAGTTGCGCCGCGAAGGGCGGTTCACCTGTTCCGTTGAGTTGGCCGCAGTCATGGTCGCATGCCCTATGAGTCGAGGCGCTTGGCGAGGATGTGGTCGGCGACCTCGCTCAGCGAGTCAAACACGGCTTCGGGATTCAGCGCCTCGAGTTCCTCCCGTGTGTCGTATCCCGTGGTGACGCAGAGGCATCGAACATTGGCGTTGTGCGCGGCGTTGATGTCGAATGCGGTGTCCCCCACGAACCACATCCCGTCCGCTCCGACCGCCAGATTCTCCAGCGACTTCAGCACGGCCTCCGGATGTGGCTTGGGGTGGACCACGTCCTCGGGACCGATCCCCGACACGAATAAATGGCGGACGCCAAGCGATTCGAGAATCACATCCGCATACTTGCGTAGCTTTGACGTCGCAAACCCGAGGCGAATCCCTGCGTCGGCGAGTTGCTCCAGGCATTCCCGGGCACCCGGCAACAGAACCGTCTTGTCACACGCGATCGTTGCGTAATGGGCCCGGAATACGGGCACGCACACGGCCGGATCGCAATCGGCGATCTGGGTGAATTGAGCCTCGATGGTGAAACCAATCGTCTCCACGATCCGGTTGCGTGGCGGACGGGCAATCCCGGCAGCGTCGAAGGCATGAAAGAACGACTCGACGATGGCTTCCGTCGAGTCGATGAGGGTTCCGTCCAGATCGAATGCTACCGCGCGCATCACGTTACACGCACCTTGCGGCCCTCCAGACGAACGCGCCCTTCGGCGAACAACTGGAGCACCTTCGGATACACCTCCCGCTCCTTCTCTTGAACGCGATCGGCAAGGGTGTCGGCCGTGTCGTCGTCAAGGACAGGAACAGCCTCCTGATAGATGATTGGGCCGTGATCGTATTGATCGTCCGCGAAGTGCACCGTGACCCCTGTGAGTTTCGCTCCGTACTCCAGCACGGCTTCATGGACGTGATGTCCATACATGCCCTTGCCGCAGAACGCGGGGATCAGTGCCGGGTGGATGTTGACGATGCGGCCGGTGAAATCGGCGGGAACGTGCAGCAGGCTCATGAAGCCCGCCAGAACAACCAACTCCGGTTCGTGCTTGCGGACGGCATCCCAAATGGCATCGTTGAAGGCGTCCAGGTCGGCGAAGCTCTTTCGATGGACGGCTTCCGCCGGGATATCATGGTTGTGCGCACGATCCAGTCCATAGGCGGATTTCTTGGAGCTGACCACACATGCGATGGTAGCGTCGAGTGACCCCTCATCAATTCGGTCAATCAGGTTCTGCAGCGTTGTTCCACTGCCTGACAGCAGCACGGCCAACTTCACGCCCATCGGTGTCTCCCCGTTTGTAGTTGCGCGGCTCCATTCGGTCGGGGTCAATCCGGCCACACCCCCGTGAACACTTCCGTCGCGGGCCCCTCTTGATAGACGAATCCGTCTTCGGCCCATTCGATTGCCAGAGTCCCGTACACTAGATGCACGTTGACCTTGCGGTTGACCCGGTCGGTGATCATGGCGGCGAGCGCCGAACCGCACGAGCCGCTGCCGCTGGCCATGGTGATCCCGCTGCCTCGTTCCCAAATGCGCATGACCATGTTGTCGCGATCCTGAACGGTCACAAACTCCACGTTGGTGCGCTCTGTAAAACTCGGATGCTTCTCGATCTTCGGCCCGATTTCCGACAGAGGCACCTTCGTAGCATCGTTGACGAAAAACACGGCATGGGGATTCCCGATGTTGGCGCACGTGACCTTCATGACGGTCCCGTCCACATCCAGGTCCTCCTCGATGACGCGGCCTTCGGAACCGGCCATAGGAATCTCGCTTCGCTCAAACCGGGGCTCGCCCATGTTCGACCGGACGGTCGTTACCGTGTCACCCTCAACATTGAGCACCACGCGGTTCGGACCGGCCAAGGTGAGGATGATGAACTCGGTCTTGTCGGTCATGCCGCGTTCGTACACGTACTTTGCGAAACATCGAATGCCGTTGCCACAAGTCTCGGCTTCGCTGCCGTCCGCGTTGAAGATGCGCATATCAAACTCGGCGCCGTCGCGTCCCGGATTGATGAGAATGATCCCGTCCGACCCCGCGCCGAGATGACGGGGGCTCATCTGGCGAGACAACTCGGGCGGGTCGGCAACCGGGTTCTTCGCCGTGTCGATGAAGAAGTAATCGTTGCCGAGTCCGTGTAACTTTGTGAATTCGATTGGCATATCCATCCTCGCGAGTTGGTGATGCGCGCTGCGCGGGCTTCGCATCGGCTGAGCGGGCGCTGAGTCGCACCGTCGGTGACGATCATACCACCGCGGCAGCGCGCCTACAACTCACACCAAGATGCGCACTTCCTCGACGAAGACCGGACCCCCGTCGGCGGCGGTCTGTTGCCAAACACGCCAGTCCCCGTTCCGTTGCTCTGAGCGCAAGCGAAGAATCTCGTCATCCCCGGCGACCGCCCTGAGTGCGAGATGCTTCGCGTCGCTCAGCATGACGGGTGGGGCTGGCCCCAGTGCGAAGGTGCAGTGGTCCCCGATTCCATACTGCCCATCTCCATCAAACCTCTTCATCCTCTTCTTCCATTCTCACGTCTCCTACGCCATTCTCGAGACAACCCGAAACAATCCCCCACATGCTAAGATGAAGGGGATCCGTATTCCGCAAGCAATACGCCGGAAAGGAACGGTTCCATGAAGACCACGGACCTCTACGTGAACCTGTTCGACCTGATCGCGCCGTTGGCGAAGACCATCGACATGATGAGTTCGGACGTCAGCAACCACCATCTTCAGGTGGCGTACTTGGCGTCGAAGGTGGCCGAGGAGATGGACTTCTCACTCGACGAACGGCGCGATATTGCCGTGGCCGGCATTCTTCACGATATCGGCGGGTTCTCGTTGCAGGAGCGTACCGACCTGCTAGAATTTGAGGAGACGAAACCCCATCAACACGCCGAAGCGGGGTATTTGCTGCTCCAGTCGTTTGAACCGTTCGAGGGGGCCGCGCAACTCGTCCGCTACCACCACTACCCATGGCGCGACGGCGCCGGCGCTCGCAGCAACGGCGACCCCGTGCTGCGGGGCAGTCATGTGCTGCATCTGGTTGACCGGGTGGCGGTGCTGTTCGACCGCGAGCGGAGCGTGCTTGGCCAGGTCGACGCAATCTGCAAGACCATCCACGACCAAGCGGGACCGGTATTCGTGCCGGAGCAGGTGGAGACATTGTGCGGTCTCGCCAAGCAGGACTATGTCTGGCTTGACGCTACCACGGATTCCCTCGAACCCATCCTGCGGAAGTGCGTGGCGCCCTACATCCACAATCTGAACGTGGACCAGCTTCTGGAGTTTTCGAAGCTGCTGTGCCGCATCATTGATTTCAAGAGCGAGTTCACGGCCACCCATTCAACCGGCGTGGCCGCGTCGGCGGTCGAACTGGCCCAGCGCGTGGGGTTCTCGCCGCACGAGTGCAAGATGATCGAGATCGCCGCATACCTGCACGACTTGGGTAAACTCGCCATCCCGTCGGAAATTCTCGAGAAACCTGCCAAACTGACCGAGGACGAGTGGCACATCATGCGTACCCACGTGTACTACACGTACCAGATTCTCGAACCCATCGAGGCGTTGAACACGATTGCCTCGTGGGGTGCGCTGCATCAGGAGCGATTGAACGGACGGGGATACCCCTTCGCCTGTGGCGCCGAAGAATTGCCTCTGGGCGCGCGCATCATGGCCGTGGCCGACGTCTTCACGGGGATCACCGAAGACCGCCCCTACCGTGCCGGCATGAGCAAGGAAGAAGCGCTCCGCGTGTTTGACAGGTCTCTGGAGGACGGCGATCTGGACCCGAATGTCGTGGGGGTCCTGAAAGACAGCTACGATGCCATCAACACGCGCCGGGCTGACGCGCAACGCGGCGCGGTTGAGCAATACGTGTCGTTCCGGGCCGCGCTCACGCAAGCCGCGGAACGTTTGTCCTGACCGACACGAGGGAGTCCGTAGCGAAGGGGGATTGTCCACCGTGACACCACGCGAACGAATTCTAGCCGTATACCAGGGCGCTGTGCCCGACGCGGTGCCGTTCATGCTCGACCTGTCCCACTGGTTCTACCACAAGCATCGCATGCCGTGGGACCTCAGCAGTTCCAACCCGGAGCCCGAACGCGAGCTTGTCGACTACCATCGCGAGGCGGGCGTTGGGTTCTATGTGCCGCCGTTGGGGGCGTTCTTCGACGTAGCGTATGGCGACGATGTGCGGGCCACGGCCACCCGAAGTTCGGATGGCCTGAAGATCGTCTGGATACTCGAGACCCCATTAGGTGCGATCCGCCGCGTTCGCCACTGGGAAGAGCAGACCTACGCGTGGGGCATTGCCGACTGGGGCATCAAGACGGAGCAAGACTTGCACGTGCTCGCATATGCCCTCGCGTCTCGGACCTACACGGCGCGTTGGGAACGCTACGAGGCCTGGAACGCGTATGTCGGCGATACGGGGGTCGTGTACGCGACGACGGGATACAGCGCCATGGGGCACTTGCTGAACTACTGGCTGGGCATTGAACGCACGGTCTACGCAACTCTCGATTGGCATGACACCGTGCGCGACGTCATAGACCGGATCAACGCCAACAACCTCCAATGCATCGACCTTCTGACAGAGTCTCCCGCGGAGATCGTGTGCATGGGCGACAATTTCAGCAGCGACATCCAGCCGCCCTACTTCTTCGACGAGTGGTCCAAGCCGTTCTATGCCGAAGCCATCCGCCGGTTGCATGCGGCGGGGAAATATGTGGCGATTCACATTGACGGCAAACTCCGCGGGTCGCTCGGCATGTTTCGAGACATCGGCGCCGATTGTGCCGACGCCGTCACCCCGGTACCCATGGGCGACCTCACGCCGGCCGAGTGCCGTGACGAAGCCGGCGACACCGTGATTCTCTCGGGCGGCATCTCGCCCGACCTGTGGCTGCCGCATGTCGACATTCAACAGTTCAAGCGGGCGGTTCTCGACTGGTTGGACCTACGAACTCGAAGCCCGCGCCTGATAGCGAACGCGGGCGACCAGGTGCCGCCTGGCGCCGATGGGGACCGCATCCGCATCATGCGCGACATGGTCGAGGAACACGGTCGATACTGAGGAGTGCGGATTCTGGTACGGAGGATAGCGTGCGTCGCTATCTCCCCCGTCACCGGCTGGGAGAGGGTTGGGATGAGGGCCTTCCTCAGTCACGCGTGTTCGATGCTGGTGTGCTCCGAAATCTCCTGGTCAAGGGTCAGCAGATCGGACACGTCCAGCGCATGTGCGTCGTTGCGTCCGTTGATGCGCGCCAACGTGGCCACCTCGTCCGCGGTCGCGCCGTAAAAGCGCACAAACCGCTCTACCGACAGGTCGATGTCGAAGCGCGCGCGCAACGCCGGGTCCTGCGTGGTGATGCCGACCGGGCACTTGCCCGTGTGGCATACGCGGTACTGCTGGCACCCGATGGCCATGAGCGATGCCGTGGCCAACGCGACGGCGTCCGCGCCCATGGCCAGGGCCTTGGCAATGTCCGTGCTGTCGCGAAACCCGCCCGTGATGCACAGGGTCATGGCGCTGCCCACGCTGTCGAGGTACTTTCGCGCGCGGTGCAGTGCGAATACGGGCGGTAAACACACGTTATCTTTCACGAACACCGGCCCCGACCCGGTACCTCCGCCCCGGCAATCGATCGTCACGAAGTCCGGATTCGCCGCCACGACGCATTCCAGGTCCGCCTCGATATGACCGGCCGTGAGCTTCACGCCCACGGGCTTGCCTTGGGTCACTTCGCGGATGTGGTCGACTCGCTGCTTCAAATCGTCGATGCTGTTGATGCCCGTGTGCCGGCCCGGTGAAATCGAATCCTCACCCAAGGCGATACCGCGTACCTGCGCGATCTCCTCGGTGACCTTCTCCTTGGGCAGATGCCCGCCGAGACCGGGTTTGGCCGCCTGACCGATCTTGATCTCGACCGCGTCGGCACGACGCATGGCCTCGTCGCGATGGCTGAAGGGTGCCGTGCCCAGTTCGTAGATGTAGCGCGCGGCTTCCTTGCGTTCATCTTCGAGGAGGCCGCCTTCGCCCGAGCAGATGGCCGTGCCCACGAGTTTGGACCCGCGGGCCAACGCAATCTTGGCCTCTCGCGACAATGCGCCGAACGACATGTGCGACACGTAGAAAGGAAGATCGAGTTCCAGCGGTTGCGCGGCCGTCTTGCCGATGACGGTCTTGAGATTGACGGGCTGGTCTTCGTTCAACGGCATGCGGGCGAGTTGCGCGCCCCGGAACAGCACGTCGCCCCAGTCGGGGAACCGTTTCTGGGTGCGCATGGCCGTGCTCGTGCTCTTGCCCGTCAGCGCCCGTTCTTGAATCCGCTGAAACTTGAGCTCAAAGGAATCGTCCTTGCGCGCCCATTCCGACAGATACGAATTCAAGTCCGATTCTTTCGAGGTGGCCGCGGCCGGTGGCGCCACTTCCTGCTCGAAGGCATCGGCCCCTGCCCCACACTGCACGCACTCATCCGGAGGCTCCGCCCCCTCGTGTACGTATCCGCACACTCCGCAGATCCAACGCACGCTGTCGCCGGCACTCTCGGCGGGGGTGTCGCCTACGCCGGACGCTTCGAACTGACTGGCGTCCGCCCCGCATTGGGGACATTCGTCCGGCGGTTCCGGTCCGTCGTGGACGTATCCGCATACAACACAAACCCAACTCGAGGGTGTCGCAGAAGTCATGATGAGATCTCCGGCCACGGGGCGTGTGGCCACGCGTTCGGCGCGGCATGATGAAGTGGGGAGGGGTCCCCATGAACCCCTCCCCCGCGAGTGGGACTATTTCACTTCGAAGAACCGGTCCTTCGGCGCGTTGCACACGGGGCACCGGTCCGGCGTGTCGCCCACGAACGTCATGCCGCAGATGTCGCACACATGGATCGCGGCCGCGGGCAGGTCGCCGCCACCTTCGACCGCCGCCAGGGCCTCGTTGTAGAGGTTGTGGTGGACTTCCTCGACGGCCATGGCGTTCTTGAACGAAATCTCGGCGCGCTTGTTGCCCTCAGCCTCCGCCTCGGCCACGAACGGCGGATACATGCTCTTGAACTCGTGCGCTTCACCGGCCGACGCGGCCTTCAGGTTCTCAGCCGTCTCCTTCACGCCGTCCAACGCCCGCAGGTGGGCGTGGGCATGGACCGTTTCCGCGCCGGCCGCGGCCCGGAACAGCTTTGCGACCTGGGCGAGTCCGTCCTGGTCCGCCTTCTTCGCGAAGGCGAGGTAGGTGCGGTTGGCTTGGCTTTCCCCTGCAAACGCTTCCTTCAGATTCTCAGTGGTTCCCATGGTCCTATCTCCTTCTGTCCTGGCCTATGCCCAGTGAATCGTATCTCGTCGCCCGCGCGCACGCCGCACTGCAGGCGGAATCCCCAAGGAATTCGTCCAACGCTGCCGCGCATCCCGCCTGAACAACAGCGCGTATCTGCCATCATACGAAAAGCATCGCCAATTGTGAAGTGCGCGGTCGTCGCCCGCATCCCACCGATTGTGGGACCGGCGCCCTCGCCGCCAACGTGACCGCCAGGCCTCCATCTCCGAGACGGGCTCTAGTTCGCCACCTGGTTGCGCGAGTATGGCGCTCGTGATAGGCTTTCCCAACGGGGAAGCCTTCCAAGCGCGGGCTGCGGTGAGAGGGAATTGTCGATTCTGACGGGTGAGGTGTGTCTGTAGCACGTGCCGCCAAGGCGCGTGCAATGGGAGGTTGTCGATGTTTCGGTCAGTAGTAGTCGCCGTTCTGTTCTGTGTATTCTTCTTCTCTCTGTGGGTACTGCCCGTCGGCGCAGAAATCACCTACCAATTCGAGCGCATGTGGCCTACGCTCCAGCAGCCTTGGTACTTCAACGGCCCCCGGGATGTTGCCGTAGATTCTGTGGGGATTGTCCATGTGGCAGATACGGCGAATGACTCCATCAAACGCTTCACTCAGGGTGGCATGTTCATCGACCGATGGGATGATCTCGACGGGGGCTTGGGATCCTTCTCAGGACCGACAGGCTTGACGATAGATGGTGATGACCACATATACGTTCTCGACAGCGGGAATGCTCGCATCCTGAAGCTTACGAATACGGGGTCCGTCATCGATCATTGGCCATCGCTTGGTGTGTCCAATGGTCTTGCGATCGATGAGGGTGGAAATATCTATGCACCTCACAGGGATCTCCATTGTGTCTACAAGTTCAATGCGGTCGGCGTGTTGGTTGACACTTGGGGAGAGTTTGGCTTCGGCCCAGGGCAGTTCCTGTTCCCCAGCGGAGTCGCCATCGCGAGGGACGGGAGCGTTGTCATCTCGCAGGATTCCACGTCAACCGCTGTGCAGCGCTTCTCAACTGAGGGAGTGCTTCTTGACTCCTGGGACGCAGAGATGTTCGTTTCCGCACTTGCGGTTGATCGCGACGGCCATGTCCTCGCCCTATCCCGCCATGCCGTCAGTCAATATTCGCTCGACGGGACGCTCTTGAAGACTTGGGATGGCGGCAGCAGTTCCGCAATGGGCGAATTTCACGACCCTTACGGCATCACGACGACGAACTCAGGTGATCTGCTAATCGCCGATTGCTACAGTTACCGCATCCTGAAGATTTCCACGGAAGGTGACGACTTCTGGTCTTGGGGATGCGTGAGCGCAGCGCCCGGACAATTCCACGAACCACGCCATGTCGCTGTCGATGGCAGTGGAAACATCTATGTTACTGACAGGATGAACTACCGCGTCCAGAAATTTGATTCCAGCGGTCGATTCCTCCTTGAGTGGGGTGCCAAGGGGACGTCCGCTGGTCAGTTCATGTGTCCTTCGGGCATCTGCACCGACAACACAGGATCTGTCTACGTATCCGACACGTCAAATCACAACATTCAGAA
>JAAEQP010001658.1 GCA_024231375.1 bacterium
CCCCCCCCCCCCCCCCACCTACCCAAAGTAGTCCTTCAGCTTGTTCCGCAACGTGCGCACGCTGATACCAAGCACCCGCGCCGCATGGGTCCGGTTCTCGCCGCAATGGGACAGCGTCTTGAGGATGAGTTGCTTCTCCATCTCCGACACCGTCGTCCCCATAGGCACCCGCACCCCGTCGCCCTCGTCGGGACGCGGGGGTTGGTCGCCAGACAGGTTGAAGTGTTCGGGTCCCAGCGTGCGTTCCGACGACAACACCACCGCACGCTCGATGCAATTCTGCAACTCGCGCACATTGCCTGGCCAGGCATACGCTAGAAACTGGGCACGCGCTTCCTGGGAGAATCCCGCGATGTCCCGGCCATTCTCCTGCACATACCGGTTGAGGAAATAGTCCATCAGGGCCGGGATATCCTCGCGCCGGTCCCGCAACGGCGGTAGATGAATCGGGATCACGTTCAAGCGAAAGAATAGATCCTCCCGCAACACGCCTTCCTTCACCGCTTCCTCCAGGTTTCGGTTCGACGTGCAAATGATGCGCGTGTCCACCTTGATCGGCGTCGTGCCGCCTACCCGGTCGAATTCCCGTTCCTGCAACGCACGCAACAGCTTGGGTTGCAGTTCCGGCGAGATCTCGCTCACCTCGTCCATCAACAGTGTGCCCGAATCGGCCAGTTCGAACCGCCCCACCTTGCGCTCATGGGCTCCCGTGAACGACCCCTTTTCGTGGCCGAACAATTCACTCTCCAACAAACCCGCCGACAGGGCAGCGCAGTTCACCTTGATGAACGGCCGCTCGCGCCGCGCACCGGAATAGTGGATCGCGCGCGCCACCAACTCCTTGCCCGTGCCGCTCTCGCCTCGAATCAACACCGTCGCCCGGCTGTCGGCCACCTTCGTGATTTGGTCGTAGACCGCCTTCATGGCCGGGCTCTCGCCGATCATCGATTCGAAGTCGTAGGCCTGGTTCAGCTCGGCCCGCAGATACCGGTTCTCCTGCGCCAACCGTTCGCGTTCCAGCACCCGTTCCACCGCCAGTTCCAGTTCATCCGGCGCGAACGGTTTCATGATGTAGTCGTCGGCGCCCGCCTTCAACGCCTCCACAGCCGTTTCCACGGTTCCGTACGCCGTCATGATGATGCACCGCGTGTCCGGGCTCTGGGCACGTACGTGACGCAACACTTCCAGCCCGTCCATGGGCGCCATCTTCAGGTCCGACACCACCACGTCGTACGTCCGGCTCTCGATCAGATCCACGCCTTCCCGGCCCGTGCCCACCGAATCCACTTCGAAATCGCACCGGATCAGGGCCTCATGCACGTACTCGCGCATCAAGGTTTCGTCGTCAATCACCAGAATTCGAGACTTCCCCATTCTTCACCCGTCTACGGCGCTTCCGCGCCGTCCGCGGGCAGGAGGATCCGGAACACCGACCCCTTGCCCAGTTCGCTTTCCACTTCCAATCGACCCCCGTGCCCTTCCACAATCTTCGCGGCCACGGCCAACCCCAGGCCCGTGCCCTTCTCTTTGGTCGTGTAGAACGGGGAGAACACTTCTTCGATCTGGCTTGACGTCATCCCCGACCCCGTGTCCGCCACCGCCACCGCCACCGCGTCGTCATGACGCTCCGACGTCACCCGCACCTCGCCGGCGTCCTCGATGCTCTGGACCGCGTTCAGCAAAATGTTCAGAATCACCTGGCGCATCCGGTCCGGATCGACCATCAGTTGAACCTCCGGTTCCACGGTGTTCCGTATCGCCACGGACCGGCCCCGCAGATCCACATAGCCCAGCGCCGCATCCACCAAATCGCCGCACCGCGTCATCCGTAGGCGCAACTCCATGGGCCGCGTGTATTCCAACAACTCGCTGACCACGCGCTCCAAATCCTTCGTGCCCAACTCAATCTTGTCGACGAGACGCCGCCTGGGGTCTTCGGCAGGCAAGTCACGCGCCAACAGTGCCGCGAACCCCCGGATGCCGCCCAAAGGGTTGCGTATCTCGTGGGCCACCGTCGCCGCCATCTGACCCACCGCCGCAAGCCGATCCTGTTGCCGTATCCGCTCGCGCAACGACTCCACCTCGGTCATGTCCTGAAACACCTTCACCGTACCGATGCGGCGACCGGCGCGATCGGCCAAGGGCGAATCGCGTTCGCTCACCGAAATGGGACGGTCGTCCGCGGCGCGCAGCTCCATGGCGTGGCGTCCCGGCGGCACGTCGAAGTCTCTCCTGAAGACCTCGTTGAACGGCCGCCCTACAGCCTCCTCCCGGGAGTACCCCAACACATAGCACGCCGCATGGTTGAAGGCCGTCACTACGCCGCCCGTGTCGATGGCAATCACACCGTCCGACATGCTTTCCAGGATGTTGTTGAGGTAGTCGCTCGTCAGCGCCAGTTCGCGGTTCTTGGCCGCCAGTTCCTCGTCCAGATCCTTCACCCGCGCCTCCAGGCGCCGGTATGACTCCTCCAGCGTCTCGGTGGTCTGCGTGAACTTCTGGAAGGCCTCCGCCAGCGCCTTCATATGGATTTCGCGTTCGCTCATGCCTGGGTGACTATGCCTGCCTGTCCATGAACCCGCCGCTGTCCCACGATCCAGGACGATACCGCCGCAGCAGGCCAAGTCCTTTCTTCAGTTCGTTCCCCTCGTCGGTGAGCGTGCCCATCCGGTCGCCGATCATCTGCACCGCCTCCTCGTGCTTTCGCATCAGAGCGTCGGCAAGCTTCTTGGCCTCAAGTGCACACGCCTTCAGTGCGGCGTACTCCTCGGCCGAGAACGGGTCCGTCCGGTCCCGTTCGCCCGACAACGCGCTGAACTCGGCGGCAAAGGCCTGTGCTTCCGCGGCCATTCTCGTCTGGCGATCCAGAAGAGGTCCCTGGTCGTCGCCGGCCAACTCCGCCGCAAGCCGCTCGTGTTGGTTCAACGCCTCGCGGTAGAACGCGATCTGACGTTGGAACAGGTCCATGAAGCGCGAGGCCAGTCCGGGGTTCGCCATCGCCTTAACCTTCCGTCGGCAAGGGAGTGGGCTCGAGTCCGCGCAAGCGTTGCTCCATTCGCGCGTATCCCGCTTTCGCGGAGGCGTCGTCCGCCCAAGGAGAATCGCTGTCCGCGATGGCGTCGTAGATCTTGATGCTGTCCTCGAAGCTCTGAAGCTGAAGCAGCGCGTTGGCATGCATGTAGCGCGCCCATGCCGCGTCCACGCTCGAACTGCCCAGCTTGCCCGCGGCCAACGTATACGCCTCCGCGGCCGTTCGGTAGTCACGTCGATCGAACAGATAGTCGCCCCACAGTCCGGCGGCCTTCTCCAGATGGCCCGCGTCGCCCGGACTGCGCCGCACCTGATCCTCGATATCGCGCACCAGGATCCGCGCGCGCGCATTCCGATCCGTCGCGAGATACGCTTCGAGCAAGGCCAAGTCGCCTTCCGGCGTACGGGCCTTCGGATACGACTCGTAGGCCCGCTCCATCTCCGACACGGCCCGTGCCGAATCCGTCCGCAACAGCGCCTCCGCGTGCTTCATCAGAAACTCGTACGCCTTGGCGTCGCGCACGCGTGACAGGTCCACCCGTTCCGCCAGCGCCAACCCGTCGCTCCACTGTTCCGCGTCAAGCATGGCCACCGCCGCCGTTGCCAATACTTCGGGCTCCGTTGTCAGCCCCGCCACCTCTCCGTAGGTGCCGGCCGCCTCTACCGTCAGTCCCAGTTCCTTGTACGTCTCGGCCAACGCCACCAGCACCGGCAGACGTTGCGGTCTACCTGCCGACATCTCGGCCAAGTCGCGAAGCCGGTTCAGGGCCCTGCGCACCCGGCCTCGATCCAGAAACACCCTCGCCAGTTCGATGCTGCCCTCAAAGGCTTCCGGCGTCCGCGGGAAGTCCACGATCAGGCGTTCCAATGCGGCCTGGGCCTCGATCGGGTCCTCCATCTCCCGGTACAACCGCCCCGCCATCAAGAGCGCCTCGGGGTCGTTCGCGCCTTGACTGTCAGCGTCCATCAACGCCTCGGCTGCGGCGCGCTTGTCGCCCGAACGCACCAGAAGGTCCGCCTTGTTCCGGAGAACCGCCGCGTTGCCCGGCGCGTCCAAGGCCCCCTGCGACGCCACCCGCAACGCGTCCCGCCGTTGCCCGCGCGCATCCAGCACCTGGCTCAGTTCCACATAGGCCTCGGCCGTCACCGAGCTCTCGGGGAAGAAGTCCAGCAACTCACGGATCACCCGCTCCGCGTCCGCCAGTTGGTTCGATGCGCGGTACGCTTTGGCCAGGATCAGGTAGACCTGTTCGTTACCCTCAATCGTGGTGGCCGTCGTCAGACGCGCTTCCAGAAGCCGGATCGCGTCCGCGTACGCCCCCTCGTCGAACGCGATCCGCCCGAGGCGTGCATAGGCCTCGGCGCCCAGTTTCGTGTTGGGCTGCGACCGCGCAACCCGCATTAGAATCGCCTCGCCCTCCGCCCGTTTGCCCGACGCCACCAGCGCTTCGCCCAAGGCCAACCGCGCCGTGCCCGCCTTGGGGCTTCCGGGGTACCTGCTCATGAACTGCTCCAGGTGGTCGACGGCCTCCTGGGGGCGATTCAGCGTCATGGCCACACGCGCTGCGTCCAGCAGCACGTCGTCCAGGTTCGGGGCCGCACCGTACGTCCTCACAATCTCCGTGTACACGTCGCGCGCTCCCTGGGCAAGGTCCGTCCGCTCGTAGACCAACGCCTTCCAGTGGAGCACCTCCGGAACGTTCGCGTGCGACGGCGCTTCCCGCAGGAAATCGTCCATCGCAATGTGCGCGTCCTCCGCACCCAACGCCGACACCCGTTCGGGCAATCCCATGTAACTGGCCTTCGCCCGAAGGTACGCGGCCTCACCGCGATCCGGACCGTGGGGCGCCTTCTTCAGGATGTCCTCCAGTTTCGATACCGCGCCCGTGTATTTCCCAACGTCCACCAGATTCCGGGCCGCGCGAATCTCGCGCTGCAGGTCCGTCGCCCTCGCCGGGGGCACCGCGCCCAGATCCACCCGGCGCTCCCGGTTCACGTACAACAACGCGAACGCCGCGGTCGCCGCCAGAATGCCCATGCACGCCGCCGCCAGCACCTTCGGTCCCCGCGGACCCGCCAGGACGCCGAGGTAGGTCAGAACCTGCGACTGCAACTGCGGCACTCTCGACCGCGCACCCCGCTCCTCCGCAAAATCCTCGGCTCCGCCCACATCCGGCGGACCCGCCGACGCCGGGGCCTCCTCAAGTCCCATCCCAGTGAGTTCATCCGTCAGTTCGTCCTCGGACGGGACAACCACCTTGTCGGGCGCGGCCCCTGCCTGGGCCTCGGCGCCGGACGCGGCCACATCCAGCATCTCGTCGAGTTGCTCCGAGTCCCCTTCGTCCGCGCCGCCTTCCTGAGCTCCTGCCAGCAGCGCGTCCAGCATCTCCTGCGACACCAGCCCGTCGTCTTCCCCGCTTCCGTCCGCCGATGCCTCGGCCGCCGCCGCAAGGTTCTCCGAGCCCACCGTCCCTTCCGCTTCTTCTCTGGCAAGCCGGGCGATGGGATCTTCGGCCGTATCGGCCGGTCCCTCCGCCGCGCCAATGATCGAATCGATGTCGTCCTGGGAGACGGCGACCGGCTTGTCAACAGCCTCGTCCCCGGCGAGAACCGCGTCCATGCCGTCCCCGTCGCCGGAGGGCAGCACCGATTCGGGACTCCGATCGTCCAGCGGTTGATCCGCACCCGCACCCGCTAGGAGCCGGTCAATCTCGTCCTGGCTCACCGACCCCCCGTCATCCTCGGACGCGGCAGGCGCGGCTTTCGCCGGTGCAGGTTGCTCGGCGTCGCCACCGGCCTTGAGCAGCCGGTCGATCTCGTCCTGGCTCACCGTGCCACCGTCATCCTCGGACGCGGCAGGCGCGGCTTCCGCTGGTGCAGGTTGCTCGGCGTCGCCACCGGCCTTGAGCAGCCGGTCGATCTCGTCCTGGCTCACCGTGCCACCGTCATCGTCGCTCGCAGCAGGCGCGGCTTCCGCTGGCGCCGGTTCCTCCGCGTCGCCACCGGCCTTGAGCAGCCGGTCGATCTCGTCCTGGCCCACCGTGCCACCGTCATCCTCGGACGCGGCAGGCGCGGCTTCCGCTGGCGCCGGTTGCTCGGCGTCGTCACCGGCCTTGAGCAAGCGGTCGATCTCGTCCTGACTCGCCGGGCCCCCGGCATCCTCGTCCGCCTCGGACGCGTCCGCCGCGGACGCGGTGGGGGCATCAGCGGCGGGAGATTTGGCCTTCGACGCGGAGAATTGGGCCAGAAGGGCATCCAGTTCGGCTTGGTCTACAAGGGGAACTTCACTCGACGAGCCGTCACTCGGTTCCGGTGGAGTTGTTGCGTCGTCGCTCATGTCCTGCCCGTCTCCGTGATTGGATGGTATGCCTTAACTGCATGTGGAACGGTGCCTTGCGGCCGAACCAGTCCAGTAGGTCTTCAGTTGCAGTGTAACACAGCCGACACGTCCAGGCAACGCAAAACAGGCACATTTTGCCGTGAAGCATACGTCGCCATACCGATATCCCCGACCGACCGATATGCTGCAGATTCTGCCGGTTCACAACGGGGGAGACACTTCCCTCTCCCCGCCATGAGCGTAACGAAGCATCTCGCACCCCAGTGTCCAAGTGCATACACCGGGCTGATCCCTTCCAAGCGAGCCACCCACAACCCCGCCGTGGCTTCGCCGGTCCATCCTCTACAGCGCCGCCCCGCGGGTCAGCCGTTTCCTGAGCAGGTCCGCGAACGCCACCGCTGCGGGTGACGCGATCCCCGTCTTCGGGTACACGATGCCCATGGCACGGCACGCGGACCGGTCGAATACCCGGATCGCGTGCAACGCCCCCCGTCGCGTCTCGTCACGCACCGCGATTCCTGGCACCACCGAAACGCCAAAATCGAGTTGCACCAGACGCTTGATCACTTCAATGCTGCCAAGTTCCATCGATACCCGCGGCGTGAGGCCCGCCTCCGCGAACTGAGCGTCAATAAAGCTGCGCGTATTCGCGCCATGGTCCAGCAGAAGCAGCGGGTGCGCGGCAAGGTCCACCAGCGAAATGCGCCTTCGGCGCGCCAAGGCATGCCCCGGCGCACAGATGGCCACGTCTTCGCGTACGGCCAGCGATTCGCTTTCGAGTTTCGGATGCGTGACAGGCAGCGTGACGATGGCGAGGTCCGCCTCCCGCGACGCCACCTGCGCCGCCGCCACCGGCGAAGGCCGATTCGCGATCCGCACCTCCACGCCGGGGTACCGCGACCGGTACGCACGCAACACGTCCGGTAGGGCATAGCATGCCGTCGTGTCGCTGGTGGCCAGGACCAGCTCGCCTTCGGTCAACTCGCGCAGGCCCTGAATCCGTGCGCGTGCCACATCCAATGCTTCCGTGGCCCGATCCGCCTGTTCGAGCAGGATGCGGCCCGCCTGGGTCAACGTGGTCGTTCGACCCTGGCGTACCAGCAACCGTTCGCCCAGTTCCTCCTCGAGGGCTCGTACGGCTTGGCTGATCGCGGGTTGGGTCTTGAACAGACGCTCCGCCGCCCGCGAGAAGTTTCCCTCCATAGCGACGGCGCGAAACGCATTGAGACGGTCGAAGTCCATGACTATTCCCTCGGCTTATAGGTTGTATAATAACTATTCATTGGACTTATGGCAAGATGTGTCGTAATGTGGGGAGCGGCGAGGACGGAAGATTCACACGGACCGCGAGAGCGGGGTTGAAGGATGACACCATGCCGGTTGAAGCGATTGTGGGTGCGAACTGGGGCGACGAGGGCAAAGGCAAGATGACCGACCTGCTCGCGGGCGAGGCGGACTACGTGGTCCGGTTCCAGGGTGGGCGCAACGCGGGACACACCATCATCAACGCCTTCGGGAAATTTGCGCTCCACCTGCTGCCGTCGGGCGTGTTCTGTCCGGACGTGGTGAATGTCCTCGGGCCCGGCGTGGCCGTGGACGTGGCGGCATTGGTCAGTGAACTGGACGACGTGTGCGGACGGGGCGTGCCGGAACCGACACTCCGCGTATCCGACCGGGCGCAGGTCGTGATGCCGTACCACGTGCTGTTCGACCAGTGCGAAGAGGAGCGGCTGGCCAAGGCCGCCTTCGGATCGACCAAAGCCGGCATCGCGCCCTTCTACGCAGACAAGTACGCCAAGGTGGGCGTGCAGGTGGCCGACCTGTTCGACGAGGCGCGGCTCCGCGACCGGGTGGCGCGTGCGCTCACGCCGCGCAACGTGCTCCTGGAGCACCTGTACGGCCGTGAGCCACTGTCCGTTGACGCGGTCGTCGCAGAGGTACTGCCCGCGGCGGAACGGTTGCGTCCGTACGTGTGCGACACCACCGCCCTGTTTCACCAAGCCCTGTCCGCGGGGCAGCGCGTGCTGTTGGAAGGGCAACTGGGCGCCCTACGCGACCCGGACCACGGGATCTATCCGTACTCGACCTCGTCGTCGCCCCTGGCGGGTTTTGGGGCTGTCGGCGCAGGCGTTCCGCCGAGCGCCATCACAAGAGTCGTGGCCGTGGCGAAGGCCTATTCAAGCTGTGTGGGCGCGGGCCCCTTCGTGACGGAGATCGAGGGCAAGGCGGGCGATACCTTGCGCGACCGAGGAGGCGACAAGGGCGAGTACGGCGCCACCACGGGCCGGCCCCGGCGAATGGGCTGGTTCGACGCCGTGGCGACGCGCTACGGTTGCCGCGTCCAGGGCGCGACGGAAGTGGCCCTCAGTCTGCTCGACGTCTTGGGGTACCTGGACGAGATCCCCCTGTGTACGGCCTACGACGTGGACGGCGAGCGAACGGCCGAGTTCCCTGCGTCCGCGCGGCTAGACCGTGCCACGCCGGTGTATGAAACGCTGCCGGGGTGGAACTGCGACATCCGCGAGGCGCGGCGGTTCGAGGATCTGCCTGAGGCCGCACAGCGCTACGTGGTCCGGGTCGAGGAGTTGGTGGAGGTACCCGTGGCGTGGATATCTGTGGGCCCCCACCGGGATGCCATCATCCGTCGCGACGCCCCGTAGGGCCTCGAGAGTGTGAGTAGAACGCCATTCAAAGAGGTCGCGCCCGCATAATCTATTACAAGACACAGAGATACGGGCGAATACCGTCAAGCGATGGTTCTTCTTGAACTGCGCACTGCAATCCCGGAATAAATCGCGTAGTCCGCATCGGAGTATTGAAATCCGGGTTCTTCACAAATTCTACATGTTTTCGTCCCCCATTCGTCATACATTGTGGGCGACAATACAGGTGTCATTGGTTGCCAGACTGAATAGGCGCAGGAGGGCACTCAAGAGGTTTTCCTAGACGGCTGCTCGGAACAAGCCACACTTAGAGGTTGGTGTCCCCCCCACCAACCTCCCACGACCTGCCCGGTCTCTTCCCCCCCGGAGACCGGGCGTCTTCTTTTCAGGGGGCGACTCCAGGCCGTGTGCTCTCGCCCTTCACTCAATCGGAATTGTGGAAGACAATGGGAGGGACCGCGAACGCCGATTTGGCTTCCGCGGTCCCCTGATCCGAATCGCTAATGGAAGGCCCTGCCCGAGGGCAGGCCGCCCGCCTAGCCGCCGAGAAGCTGGAGGGCCGTCTGCGGCACGACGTTGGATTGGGCCAGCACGGCGGTACCGGAACTGACCAGAATCTGATTCCGAGTGAAATCGATGGTTTCGCGCGCGATGTCTGCATCGCGGATGTAGCTTTCGGACGCCGACGAATTCTCTTCGGCGATGGCCAGCGTGCTGATGGTGAACTCGAGCCGGTTCTGATAGGCACCAAACGTACTCCGCAAGGACGTGACACTGCGTAGCGCGTTGTCGATGGTGCTCAGCGCAGAGACCGCCGCCTGGACGTTCGAGATGGTCACCTGGCTGACGACCAAGTCACTCGTGTTGGCGCCGGCGACCTGGATCGCGAGGGTTTGACCCGCCTGCGAACCGGCCTGAAGCGTCACCACCTGCGTTGCGCTCAGAACGCGTAGCCCGTTGAACTCGGTATCGAACGCAATGTCGTCGATCTGGTCCAGAAGCTGCTGCACTTCGAGGTCGAGCGAAGCCCGGTTGGTGTCGCTCATCGTGCCGTTCGCGGCTTGCACCGCCAACTCACGCACGCGTTGCAGCATGTTGGTGGTGGTCTCCAGGGCGCCTTCAGCCGTTTGGATGAGACTGATGCCATCCTGGCAATTGCGCTGCGCAACCTGAGATCCCCGGATGAGGGTGCGGAAGGCTTCGGAAATGGCCAAACCCGCGGCATCGTCCGATGCCCGGTTGATCCGATACCCGCTCGACAGACGTTCGAGGCTTTTGTTGAGGGCGGTGGTGGAACGCCGCAAGACGCGGGTAGCGTTTAGCGCGGCCACATTGGTGTTGATGCGTAGTCCCATGACAAGTATCCTCCGTGATGACTACAGCCTTTGCATCCATGCATTGGCTTTGGCGTGCCGCGTTTTTATCGGCTCTGGTGGATCTATCGGCACGGGACGGACAAATCTTTAGGCGGGCAAGGAAGGCAGGGTGAAGCGTAAGGGCTAGCCACCGTTCGTGTCGTTCGACACTTTCTCGAGATTGCTCCGGGCGCCACGGTGTCCGGGGTCCTGGACCAAACACTGCTCGAACGCCGTACGCGCCCGCCCGTGGTCCCCTTCCTTGAAGAAGACAACGCCCAGGTTGTTGTAGGCGGCGGCCAACCCCTGCTCGCCGGCGGTTCGGAAGTGGTTCTTGGCCTCTTCGTACAGGTTGTCGTAGAAGAACAACTCCCCGACCGCATTGTGCAGGTCCGGCAACCGGGTATCGCCGCCCAGGATCCCCAGCAGCACATCGCGCGCGTCGGTGCGACGTTCCAACCGAAGCATCTGATGCACGAACAGCCGCAGGCACTCCCGCGATCGCGGGCTGGCGGTCAGGGCCGCTCGTGAAGCCGCCGCCGACTCCTCAAGGCGGCCCGCTCCCTCCAGCGCCGCGCTGAGATACCGCTGTCCGTCCGTCCAGGCGGGATCCAGATTCAGGGCGCGCTCGAAGCACTCCACCGCGTTCTGCCATTCCTTCTCGTCGCAATGGACCACGCCCAGATTGCGCCAGGCTTCGGCCAACGTCGGATCGAGCTCCAGCGCGATGGTCAACGACTGCTTGGCTTCCTCGTTCCGTTTCAGCAGGTGGAGCATGCCGCCCAGTTCCTTGAGAATCTGGGGACTGGAGGGCGCCAGGCGGAGGGCCTCGCGGTACGCGCCGGCCGCGTTCGCATAGTCGCCGACCTCGGCGTATTGGTTGCCCAACTCCAGGAACGCCTTGGGGTCGTTCGGGTCGGCCACGGTCTTTTCATGACCCAGCTTCAGGTAGTGTTCCTGCTTCTTGCGCAACTCGTCCGCGCTCTTCAACAACGCGTAATGATGCACGGGCACGTCGGAATCGAGGATGCGGACCCCGGCACGCTCCAACGAAGCGTTGACCAGTTCATGCACTTTGCCCTCGAACCGGGCGCCCCGGCCATTGGGGAAGAACCGCACTTTCGTGCTTGGGTACCAGCCGGCGAATCCCCGTGCTTGGGGATCGCCAGGATCGCACGCGTGAAATCCGTCCACGTTGGTGGCGTTGGTGTAGTTGCGTGTGGTGATACGGTAGCAACAGTCCTGAGGGCCGCGGCTCATGGCCTTCAGCTTGGGCAGGTCCTCTTCGGCGATCCGCTCGTCCGCGTCCAGCACGAGAATCCAGTCCTTCTCGCACAGCCGCAACGATTCGTTGCGGGCGGCCGCGAAGTCGTCGCACCACAGGAACACGCTGAGTCGCGCCTCAAACTCGCGCGCAATCTGGAGCGTCGTGTCCCGCGATCCCGTGTCAACGATGCAAATCTCGTCAACCGCATCCCGCACAGCCGTCAGGCATTCGCCGAGCTGTCCGGCTTCGTCCTTCACAATCATGGCCAATGAGATCGACGAGGGCACAGCTATTCCTCACAGCCCTGCTTCGACGATACGGGCTCGCGCCCGCCGCCGGGTGGTGTCTGTTCGGGGCCGTCGGGTTCGTCGCCATCGAGCCGCTTCACCACGCCTGCCGCCAGCAAGGCTTCGTACGTCTCCTTGTCCACGGTGTCTCCGCTGGTGATCAGACGAACCAATCCCTTGTGGGACAGTCCGAATTGGCGGATCTGTTTGCCGCGGCGGGCCATCACGCTGCCCTTCAACATCGACTCGAAGGTGATGTGATAGAAGGCGGGGTTACCCGGCTCGCCGTCCGACATTGATCGGACGTTAGCCGGGATCCCGTGTTTCTTCCGTTTTCGAAACAGCACCGTTCTGTGGCCAATCCGTTGCTACGCGGCTATTGCAGGTGTTGCGCCGCACTTGACGATTCTACCACGTGACCCCCTGGGCCACAATGGAGCGAAAAAAACCCTTTGAAACCAACGACGGACTCCCGCGCTGGTCCCAAAGGGATGTCACCAGATGGCGGAGAGACCGGGATTCGAACCCGGGGTACGGTTTCCCGTACAACGCCTTAGCAGGGCGCCACCTTCAGCCACTCGGTCACCTCTCCGTTGGTAAGTCTAGCACTTGTGGGGGGATTCGTGCAAGGATAGCATTGCGCGACGCTTCTTCCGGTAGCGGCACAGCCCATAACGCGTTGTATGGAAATCGGTTAACGCGGCGCACGCGCGTCCCCCCCGCTATCCGGGTTCCATACGCGCCTTCCACGTGTTGTCAAGGATTGAGACCTGTGGTAGACTCTAATGGTATGGGTACGGCCTTCAAACGTGGCGTCGCCCGGAGGGTAGCGTGATGGGACTTCGGATCAACACAAACACGGCAGCGCTTGGGGCGCAACGTCAGACCCGCCAAACCTCCAATGCATTGCTCAAGGGGTTCGAGCGGCTCGCGAGCGGGCTCCGCATCAATCGCGCTGGCGACGATGCGTCCGGACTGGCCATTTCCGAGCGATTCCGCGGCCGCATCCGCCAGTTAAACGCCGAGGCCAGCAACCTCCAGTCAGGCGTCAACCTGGCCCAGACCGCTGAAGGCGGCCTTTCCGCGCAACAAGATCAAGTGCAGCGCGTGAGAGAACTTGCCGTACAGGCATCCAACGGTACCCTCAACGATGACCAGCGTGCCGCGATCAATCAGGAAGCCCAGCAGCTTCTCGAAGAGATCAACGCGACGGCCGAAAACACCGAGTTCAACGGTACCACACTGCTTGACGGTTCCGTGGCCAACGTTCCCGTCGGCACCGAGGGACAAGACCTCGACATCAACGTCAACGCATCGACCACGGCAAGCCTCGGCGTGAACGGAGTGGATCTCAGTACCCAGGCCGGCGCCGAAAGCGCGCTGGGGGACTTGGACACGGCTCTGAATCGGATCGGCCAGAATCGCGCCAGCCTGGGCGCACAGCAGAACCGGTTCGAACGCGCCATTCAGCAGCGCGAGATCTCCGTCGAGAACAACCAAGCGTCCGAATCCCAGATTCGCGATCTGGATGTGGCGCGGCAGGTCATGGACCAAACCCGAAACGGGATCCTGCTCCAGACCGGCTTGGCGGCGCTCACGCAGTCAAACCTGCAAGGCGAGACGGCCGCGCGGCTCTTGGGCGTCTAGGGTAGGACAGACACGCATTTCACGGCGCGGGACTTGGGTCCCGCGCCTTCTCTGTGCCCACCCGCTACGGCGCCACAGCCACGCGCGGCCAACGGCGCGATTTTGCCTCCTCAATTGCTTCCGGCAACCGGTCCAGGGCATAGGGCTCGCTCACGAGCGACGCAAAAGGGTACCGGTCCGCTGTCTCGCTCAGGAAGGCGACCGCCTCATCCAGGTCGCGTGGCCGGTAGTTGTGCGTTCCTTTCACGCTCAAACACTTGCGGACGATATCCTCTCCCGTGACCGGCAATTGCGTATCTGGATGCACCATCCCCACAAACGCGTAATGTCCTCCCACCCGAAGCAGCCGCACGCCCTCCGCGACCAGGGGCGCGTAGCCCGCCACCTCGACAGCCAGGTCCAGGCCGCGGGGGGCGACATCCAGGATTCGGTCGCGTTGCTTGGGATACGCGTCCGGACGGCCGTCCACCGCGATGCCTCCGAAGGATTCCACGAGCGCAAGACGGCCTTCGTCCACGTCGACGCAGAACACGTGACCCGCGCCCCGTTCCTTCAGCAGGGCCACGGCGTACAGGCCCAGCATGCCCGCTCCCTGAACAATGGCGCTTCGGCAATCCCCCGGCGCCACGTCCAGAGTGAACACCATGGTGGCCAGGGCGCAGTTCACGGGCGCTGCCATCTCGTTTGTCACATGGTTGGGCACCGGCACAATGTGCGTCCCCGCCCGCAGCAGGATGTGCGACGCGTAGCACCCGTTCAGTCCGCATCCGTCGTCAAGTGATGCGTGACCGTACTTGAACAAGGCATCGCACTTCTGGGGCAACCCATAGGCGGTGCATGCCGGACACTGTCCGCAACTGTCGGCGATGGTCCACGTCACGCGGGTCCCCTCGGCGAGACCTTCCCTGCCCGATCCCTTGGCGACGACTCGTCCCACGCCTTCGTGGCCGAGAATCGCCGGCATGGGCTCGGTTCGGGTGCCGGCGAAGGTATGCAGGTCCGACCCGCATACCGTGGCCAGGTCCACCCGGACAAGGACCTCGCCCGGTTCAAGCCGTTCCGGCACGGGAAGTTCGGTGAATCGAAGCGGACGATCAGGGCCGTCGAATATCTGTGCGATTGCGTTGTTCATGACGTCTATGGTGGCCGCGACGCCTTCCCGGATTCAAGCATTGCCAAGCTGCCCCCATAATCTGGTATTGTGGCGGCGTCGTTACTGGGGAGGGAACGCGGTGGCCGCATCTCGTTCGCCAACGGCCCCGGCAAGACCATCGGATTGGGACAAGCATTACTGTGCAGTGGTTTTACGCGCAACAGCGCCAACAGATCGGACCGGTAGACGAGACGGAACTCGCGGATTTGGCTGCCGACGGACGGGTCACGGGCGCCACGCTCGTGTGGCGGGACGGACTGGAGGCCTGGGTTCCCTATCGCGAGGTGCAGGCGGAGGTGGCGGGGGATGAACTCGCGCCTCTGCAGGAAGTGTGCGGACTCTGCGGCCGATCGTTCGAGCCGGACGACGTCATTACCCTTGGCGGCGCGTTCGTGTGCGGCGAATGCAAACCGCGCGCGCTGCAACAGGTGGTGCAAGGCGTGCCTATCGCGGGTACGCTTGAATACGCGGGATTCTGGATTCGCGCGGGTGCACGGGTCCTCGACTGGATCCTGGTGTATGCGGTCAACATGATTCTCAACACGGTGGTGGGATTGGTCGTGGCCTTGGCGGGTGGCGATCAGGCACTCATGATCGCGTTGTGGATGGTGATGCTCATTGCCCAGATGGTGATCCCCGCGGTGTACACGTCCTACTTCCTGGGCCGCTACGGCGCCACACTGGGCAAGATGGCGTGCGGCCTGCGCGTGGTGACGGGCGACGGAGAGGCCATCAGCTATCTGCGCGGGTTCGGCCGCCATTTCGCCGAGATGCTGAGCAGTCTGACGCTGTTTATTGGATACATCATGGCCGCCTTTGACGACGAGCGACGTACGCTTCATGACCGAATCTGCAATACGCGGGTGATTCGAGG
>JAAEQP010001659.1 GCA_024231375.1 bacterium
ACCCACATGGCCGAACACGGGGTGAAGGACGCCGCCGCGTACCTTGGCGAGCAGTCCGACGCCATTCGCGCTGAAGCCGAATCGGCGGGTCTGGTCCTCGCGGGCATCCAACTGGACTACGACTGTCCCACCTCCAAATTGGCCACCTACACCGACCTGTTGGTCGCGTGGTCGCGCCACACCCGTGATGTAGAGCGATCCATCACCACCTTGCCGGATTGGACCCGTAGCGCCGCGTTTCCCGCGCTCGTGCGTGATCTAGACTACTTCGTGTTGCAGGTCCACTCCTTCGAACGGCCCACCGCCGATGACGAAGACTACGTGCTCTGCCGCACCGACCGCGTACCGGCATGGACCGCCGCCGCCGAGGCCGCGCACGTGCCCTTCTACGTGGCTTTGCCCACGTATGGCTATGAAATCGCCTTCGACGGCGACGGCCGGTACCTGGGACTCGCCGCCGAAGGGCCCTCCATGCACTGGGGACCCAACCCCACGGTGCGCGTCGTGATGGCCCGTCCCGACGCCATGGCCGGACTGGTCACGGCCCTGCGCGACGACGCGCCACGCGGATTCATCGGGTTCGCATGGTTCCGTATGCCCGTGGCCACCGACACCCTCAACTGGACCTGGCCCACCCTCCGCGCCGTGATGGACGGCCGCGTGCCCCGCGTCACCTACATGGCCGACGTCCGCACCCCCGAACCCGGTCTCCACGAAATCTGGCTGTCCCACACCGGCGGCGACGGCATGCCCGGCCACGTCGGCATCGACGTATCCCTTCCCGCCGGCATCCTCGCCCGCGACACCCACAACGGGTTCCGCGAATCCACGGGACCGCGCCCCGGCGTCCACCGCCTCAACGGGCCCGGACCCGCGCCCGGCGACCCCGTCCTCGCCGCCTGGTACCGCCTCCGCAACGACGCTGCCGATATGGCACCCACCGTCGACCGCGTGGAGACCGTGCAATGACAGCAGTAACACCGTCGAAAGGAGTAACGATGAAGCGTCTGGGGATTGTGTGTGTTGTGGTGGGGGTGCTTGCCGCGAGTCCTGCGGGGCATGCGTGCCAGCGGAACCTCGCGTTTGGGTACGTATGCCACAACATGAAGGGGCCACTATTCCACATACCCGAGGCCAGCTTCGCCCACGAGCTGAGGCGTTTGTCCGGCGTGCCTCTGGCCGGTGAGACAAGGCCCAAGCCGGTCGGAGATACCAGGACAGCGAAACGGCAGAGCACGGCAAGAGCCGACCGACGCGATCTCTACGCCGCTCTTGGGGAGACCAGTTTGTCGCAGGAGGAGCAGGCCAGTCTGCTCAATCGATACGACGGCATTCGCGATGCGATGGAGACTCACGCGGAGAAGAACGCGGGGAAGCCATGGTTTCCTTCGAATACCGGCGCGACCCGGGAAAAGGGCGGCTCGGCTCCTCCGCCGGAGCCCACAGTGTTCCCCATGGGCACCTTCGGCGACCTTCTGACGAAGCTTCCTAAGGAATTCGTGCTCTATGCCGAGGGTGCGGCTCTGTACGGCGCGATGAAATACGAGGAGGCGGTCGAGGTCTGGTCATCGTTGCTGGCCCTGCCCGAGAGCGAGCGGCAATACCGAAGCACGTGGGCTTCGTTCATGTGCGGCAAGGCATGGCTGAAGGCTGACCCCGCCAAAGCCGCACCCTACTTCGAACAAACGCGCAAACTGGCGCATGCGGGTTTCGTCGATAGTCTTGACCTCGCGACGGCCAGTCTCGGGTGGCAAGGCCGCGCAGGGATAGACAGCGGCGACTACTACGATTCCATCCGTTGCTACACGCTACTCCTGAAGACCGGCACGGATGAAGGCATCGGGATTGCCGCGGCATCGCTGCCGATACCTTGTGGCCGAGTCGTGAGCACGAGATCCGTTGACCCTCGACTCATCAACGATCCCGATTGTTTCAATGTGATGACTCTCTACGCTCTGTCCCGGAGGGACCTGTACCGGCGCGGGTCGGGGAGCGCGGTCGCCCGTTCTTGGCTCAGGGCCATTGTTGATGCGGGAGTGGATCCCCAGCAAGCTTCAGCTGGCCGCTTGGCTTGGCTCGCCTACGAAGGGGGAAAGTTCACGCACGCCGGCAAGTGGGCCGCACAGGCCGGCCCATCCTGTCCCTATGGCCTGTGGGTTCAGGCCAAACTGGCCATGCGGTCTGGGAAGAGCGACGACGCTGTCCGCATCATGCGCGCATGTGTCGATGCGCTTCCGGACGATGAATCTTGGCGGCTCATCCACGGCGGGGACCGTATTGTCAACGCGCGCAAGCATGCTCGCGGCCAACTGGGGGTCTTCTTGCTTGAGCTTGAGGATTACCCCGGTGCGCTCGAGGCATTCATGCGCGGAGGCTACCGCGAGGACGCCGCGTATGTCGCCGAGCGGATCATGACCATCGACGAGCTTGAGGCCTTCATCAAGATGCACGAGGGCGACACCACATTTCACGTGCCAGCCAGCAACAGTTGGCATCGCGGGACTTTGGGCATGTCAGCCCTTCGCCACCTCTGCGCGCGGCGTCTGATACGGATGGGGGAGCATGAGCGGGCCTCCGCCTACTTCCCCAGTGACAAAGCCGATGGACTGAAGTCCGCGTTCGACAATCTAGCCAGAGCGCTCTCGGAGGGCCGGGATTCCTCGCTGTCCAGGGCGCACCGGGCGGACCGCCTGTTCTTTGCCGCTGAGATCATGCGCCAGTGGGGCATGGATCTCTACGGCACAGAATTTCTCCCGGACATGGCCGTGTGGGGCGGTGCCTATGACTGGCACGCGCCGGCTCGTATCACGAAGGGGAATATTCCGACCGAAGAGGCCAAACGCTACCGCGCACACGCGCCGACGCCTGATAAGCGGTTCCATTACCGGTACAAAGCAGCCGACCTGATGTGGGAGTGCGCGAAACTCCTACCCGACAACGACCCCATGACCGCGAAGGCTCTGTACACGGGCGGGATGTACATTGCGAAGCGAGACCCCGAGGCGGCCGACAAGTTCTACAAGGCCCTCGTCCGCCGATGCCGCAAGTTGCCCATCGGCCAACAGGCCGACGAGGCGCGGTGGTTCCCGAAGGAGCCGGAGTTCTGATGACGGAGCGGTGCGTGTTCGTCGCGGCCTCCGGTCCATCTCAGCGGCGCCCTACGAAGAGTCCGAGATTCGTAGGGTGTGTCGAGGCGGGCCATAGGCCCAACGAGCACGCACCATTCCCATGTCACCGAGCGTCGAAACTCGGGCAGTGTATTCGACGCCGAAAGGAGTAACGATGAATCGTCTGGGGTTTCTCTGTGTTGTGATGGTTGGGGTGGTTGCAGGCCAGGCAGGGCATGCGTGCGGGCCAGACTTTCATGTTGGATACATCTACAACTGCGGCGAAGAGGGTCCTCCATTCGGTCTGCCAAGAGCCTGGTTCAAGCATGAGTTGACGACTCTCACCGGCGTCTCTCTGGCGAGATCGACACGCCCTTGGGAGCCTACTCCGCCGCAATGGAACCGCACCTTGGAGGCAGATGCCGCGGATTTGGGTCTGGCGTTGAGCCAGAAAGGAATGGCTGAGGAAGAGGTCGCCACCCTCGTCGCCCACTACAAAGCCATGCGCGAGAAGATGGCGTCGCACCAAGCCTGCACGCACCCCTTTACCATGGACGGCGAGCCCCCCGAAGTGACGCCCTTCCGGTTCGACCCCTATGTCTGGCTCGTCATTAAGCTGCCGCAGGAGTTTAGACTCTACCTGGGCGGGGCCGCGCTTTATCGAGCGGGGCTGCTCGATGAAGCGATGGGTGTCTGGGAGTCAATCCTGGAACTTCCGGAATCCGAGCGGCAGTTCAGAAGCACCTGGGCCGCCTTCATGTGCGGAAAGGCCTTGAAGGGCACCGACGACGCACGCGCCATTGCGTACTTCGAACAGACGCGTCGTCTCGCGGCGGACGGGTTTCAGGATTCCGCCGGTCTCGCATGCTCGAGTCTCGGGTGGCAGGCACAGATCGAACGCAAGAGCGGCGAACTGGTCACGGCCATAAACCACTACTACGAAATGCTCCAGACTGGAAACGAGGCCGACAAAGCGATAGCAGCCACCTCCCTCGACTGGGTCTGCGGGGGCGCCCTTCGGCCCAAGGATCTTGACCCCGAGCTCGCGCGTGATCCCGTGAGTCTTGGCGTGGTCTCCGTGTACGTGATGGCTAACCAGAGAAACTATGTGCGCGGACTGGGCATGCGGTCGAATGGCGTACTGTGGTTGAAAGCAGTCGGGCAGGCTGACATCGAACCTTCGCAGGAAATCGCTGGCCGTTTGGCCTGGATCGCATATGCGGTGGGCGATTTCGGGAGAGCAGAGGAATGGGTGGAATCAGCGGGTGCCCAATGCCCCTACGGCGAATGGGTCCGCGCCAAACTGCTGATGCGCGCAGGGAAGATGCAGGAGGCTGCGAAGGTGCTCTCGAATCTGGTGGCCAAGTGGCAGATCGACCGCTTGCCCCACAAATACCTCATCTGCGAGGAGTTGGGGGTTCTGTATCTGGGCCTTGGAGAGTACGAAAACGCTCTCCAGATCCTGATGCTCGGGGGATGTCGCGAAGATGCGGCGTACGTCGCCGAGAGGATCATGACGATCAAAGACGTCGAAGCATTCCTCAGGGAGCGAGAAGGCGAGACACTCGAACAATCGAAGAACAGAAGTTGGCGCGGCGGACCTCTGACCCTGTCCGGTCTCCGCTACCTCTACGCAAGGCGCTTGGCGCGTGAAGGTAGGCTCAGCGATGCGCGGCAGTACTATCCGGAGGGCATGACGGAGATCTGGCGATCCGGGAAGCGTGTGGAAATGCGCAAGGTGTTGGACGTTCTTGCCGATCGCCTCGCCAAAGGCCGCGACACCTCGCTCTCAAAGCAAGAACGGGCCGACCATCTCTACAAAGCGGCCCTAGTCACGCGCGACTGGGGCATGGAACTCTACGGCACCGAATTCGTACCGGACATGTTCGCATGGCACGGGTTGTTCGACTGGCGTCCCCCAGCCCGCGTCACGCCGCCGAACGACACCACCGAAGAGGCCAAACGCTACCGCAAACACGCACCCACGCCAGACAAACGGTTCCACTACCGCTACCGCGCCGCCGACCTCATGTGGGAATGCGCCAAGCTCTCGCCCAACAACGACCCCATGACCGCGGAAGCGCTCTACACCGGTGGTATGTACATCGCGAAAGACGACCCAAAGGCGGCAGACAAGTTCTACAAGGCCCTCGTCCGCCGGTGCCGCAAGCTGCCCATCGGCCAACAGACCGACGAGGCGCGGTGGTTCCCGAAAGAGCCGGAGTTTCACTAGGAAGAATGGTGCGTGCTCGTCGCGGCCGGGGGCCGTTCCTCGACACACCCTACGCATTTCGGACTCCTTGCGGGGGCATCCCGCTTCCCCGGCTTGAATCGCCGGGGGGCGAGCGTCCAGAATTGGCGTGCCGCGAAGAGGGCGGAATGGGCGCTCACGACTGGGGAGGCGGAGACGTATGATTCGGACAATTGCGGGTGTTGCCGTGGGCATGTGGCTGGGGATGTCCGGGGCTATGGCGAGGGACGACGTGCCGAACATCATCTTCGATACGGATATGACGGGCGACTGCGACGACTGCGGCGCCCTGGCGGTGTTGCATGCCCTGGCGGACAACGGGGAAGTGGAGATCCTGGGATGCATCGCGAGTTGGGGCGCGAACCCGTACGTCGCCGGCTGCATCGACGCCATCAACACGTACTACGGTCGCGGCGATCTGCCCATTGGCGCGGAGCATCGAGACCTCGGGCGGCCCGACAGCCGCTACGTCGAACCCATCGCCAAGGATACGGCCCGGTACGGGCACAGCGTGGTCACGAACCAGGACGTGCCCGACCCCGTGAGCGTGTACAGGCGACTTCTGGCCGAACAGCCTGACGGCAGCGTTACCATCGTCACCGTGGGCCGCTTGGGAGGGCTTCATGACCTCATGACGTCCAAGCCCGATGCGTTCAGCGAGTTGGGCGGTATGTCGCTGGTCAAGCAAAAGGTACAGCGCTGGGTCTGCATGGGCGGACGCTATCCCAACGACGTGGAGCAGCGGGAAGCGAATTTCTGCAGTTGGGGCGGCAGCGAATACACGAAAAAGGTCGTCGAAGGTTGGCCCCTTCCTGTGGCCTTCAGCGGCTACGAAATCGGCGCGCAAATCATGACGGGACCCGCCCTGTTGAAGCAGTCCGACGACAACCCCGTAGCAAGGGCGTACCGACTGTTCTTCCAGGCGTCGAAAGGCGAGAAGAAGCCGGACAGCCGCCAGAGTTGGGACCAGACCGCCGTCCTCTACGCCGTGCGCGGGGCCGACCCGTGGTGGGACGTGGTGTCCACCGGGTACAATCACATCCTCGAAGACGGCATGAATCAGTGGCGACCGTCGCCCGACAAGAACCATGCGTACCTCGTGAAGCGTCGTCCGCCCGAAGAAGTCACCAACCTCATCAGTGGCCTCATGGTTCAGCCACCGAAGGCGCGCGCCGGGCGCTGAGAATGCACCGGTTCTTGGCTTTGCGAGTGCAGCAAAGCCTTCATGTCCGTCTGCCGTTTCTTAGGGGAATCCCGAACCGCCGCGGACTGCGCCTATGGGCCGACACATCCCAACCATGTCATCCCGAG
>JAAEQP010001660.1 GCA_024231375.1 bacterium
AAGGCGATGGGCACCGCCTGGGGAAAGGGGCGATAGATGGCCTTGCGCCGGAGCGTCCCGACGTCCCATTCGTTGGGAAAGGAGACCGGGCACCTGCTCACGCACTCGCCGCATCCGGTGCACGTGTCCTCACTCACATAGCGCGCTTTTCGTCGCACACGAACGTTGAAGTTGCCGATGAAACCGGAGACCTCGTCGACCTCACTCAGGGAGAGAAGCTCAATGTTCGGGTGCTGGCCCACCGAGACCATCTTTGGGGTGCCGATGCAGGCGGCGCAGTCCAGTGTGGGGAAGGTCTTGTCGTACTGAAGCATGTGGCCGCCGATGGTGGCCGTCTTCTCCACCAGGTAGGCCTTGTATCCCGACGAGGCGACGTCGAGTGCGGCCTGCATGCCGGCGATGCCGCCCCCGACGATCAGCGTATTCGTGTTGACGGGAAATTTCTGCGGGAAGAGGCTCTCCTGCTCGACCACGCGCTGGACCCCCGCGCGGGAGAGCTCCTTGGCCTTCTCGGTTGCCAGATCCATATCCTCGTGCACCCACGAGACGTGCTCGCGCACGCAGACATGATGAAACGCACGGTACGGATTGAGACCGGCACGTGAGCACGCACCTTGAAATGTGTGCTCATGCATCCTAGGCGAGCAGGACGCGACGACAACGCGGGTCAGCTTTTGCTCGGCGATGTCTTTCTCGATCATCTCCTGACCGGGATCGGAACACATGAAGAGGTAGTCTCGGGAAACGAC
>JAAEQP010001661.1 GCA_024231375.1 bacterium
CCCCGTTCGTCACCTCGGGCGGTCGTGGGTTGTCTGTTCCTGTCACCAACCCGACAGCCACAGGCGGCGATGCACCAGCATAGCCGGCGTCAAGCCGGGCACAACCATGCCAACGCGCATGCCTCACCTGGTCGCGCCGGTTCGAACTGGCGACCTTGACCACAGGATCGTGCAGAACGAGAATACGCGCAAGTCCCGTATCGTTAAGGTGGATTAGATTCCAGGGACGGACAGTGTCTACGAGCCCGTATTGAAGCGGATCGGTCGCCGTCATCTGCACGGCCACCAACAGGGGGTACCATGAACGCCAGATCAACTGCACCGTTTCCAGCTTCCTTGACGGGCCTTTGCCTGCTGGCGGGGTGGGTTGGCGCAGACTTGCCGGCGCAAGCGGCGAACAGGCCGAAGGCCGAGTTGCCGCTTCGCGTGATGGTCGATCCTCGCGTGGAACTGATGAGCGTGATCTTCCGGTTGGCCGGACACCCCGAATACAACCAGGGAAGGGTCGATGTCTACACGAAGGATGTCGAACAGCACTTCGGGAAGCATCGCAACCATCCAACAGTGGCAACGGCACGCAAGCTGCGGCGGACGCGCGGCGTTTCGTACGATGCGTGCATGAGCATGGCGGTGCATCTTACGGACGCGTATACATTGGGCGAGAAGGTCCCGCTGTCGCCTCATCCAGCG
>JAAEQP010001662.1 GCA_024231375.1 bacterium
CCGGCGACACTGACCTGCTTTATCTGCACGGTGAGTGGTCTCGGCGTGTCGGTGATCTGGAGACCGCGCGCGCGCGCTTCGGGGCATGCCTCCGGGATTCGTCCTCATTGCCCATTCACGCGGGCAACCCCGCGGCCAAGGGTATAGCATCGCTGCTCGGACTCGCCCTCGCGGCGATGGAAGAAGGAGACGTGGAACGTGCTGTCGCGTCGCTCGACAAGTGTCGCCGTTCCGTTCCGGCCAACCTGACCGCGCGCTGCCTATCCACGCGACTCATGTTCGCAATCGGCGAGACCGAAGCCGCCGGCCGCACTCTCAGACAGCTCGTCGAAGCCGCTGCCGATTCAAAGGAAGTCCAACTTTTGGCAGGCGAGGTGGGGTGGATTCAACGCGATCACAAGCTCGCCCGGGAGATGTGGGAGATAGCCGCGGCGGATACCGCGAGGGGAAACCTCTTCGTGGCCGACGCATCAAATCTGGCAGTTGCCTGGCTCATCGCCGCAGACCTCACTGACGGCGACATAGACGCCGCCGCCAGCCGACTCCACTCACTCGTCGCGAGAGATCTCCAAACCGCCGGCTGTCTCTTGCTGGCGTCGATAGTCGCCAAACAAGATCCGCAAATAGACGAAGCATTCCCGACCGCCCGTACGATCATTCACCTCCGATCATGGAGTGATGAGATATCCATGGCCAACCAACCGCGCCTGCTCGCCGCATACAACTCCAATGTGCCCCAATACGCCGAGCGGTTCGGTGGAGTCGAGCAGTTGTTCATCGATAATTCCGCGGTTTAACTGTCTGCGGTGACCGGCCTTCGCCCTGTGGTGTTTGGCAGTGTTCTGATACAATGCACGAATGTCTAGGACGAGTAAAAGGAAACGTGTTTCGTTGGTGTTCGCCGGGGGCGGATGCCGTACTTTTTGGAGTCTCGGCGTGTTCGACAGAATTGAGGGGCTCCTGCCGGAGGTGCGAGAATGGGCCGGGGTTTCAGCCGGCGCGGCGATGGCGGCGACGTCCTGCGTGGGACTTGGCGCAAAGACGATTGAAACCTTCAAGACGCTTGCGGAAGCCAACGAGAAGAACGCGTATTTTTCGAATCTGTTTCGAAGGCAGCCCGTGTTCCCGCACGAGAAGATCTACAGAACGGCGATTCAAGAGGTGTTTCAAGGGGACGCTTTCGACGCGCTGAAGGCGGGCGCGCCGGTTCGTATCCTCTTGGCGTACGTAAACGCGGGCGCGCCGCGGGTTCGATCGGTCTTTGGCGCGATGAGGGCATATCGCACGCGGAAGAACAATCATATCGTCCACAGCCCGGAAAAGCCGCTGCCCGGACTGGGCGCATTCACCCTGACCGCGCAGCATTGTCGCTCGCTCGATGAGCTCGGCGACGTGATCCTCGCGTCATCGGCGACGCCGCCGATGACCAGCGCGCCGTCCGTAAACGGTTGCACGCACATTGACGGCGGGTTCGTAGAGAACGCGCCGGTTCGCGCACTCTCGGACGAGGCGCGGGCGGGCAAGGTCATCGTGCTGCTCACTCGGCCGATACCCGAGGACAA
>JAAEQP010001663.1 GCA_024231375.1 bacterium
GGTCCGCCATTTCGCGGTGTCCGTGGAGGACGAGCGGGGCAGCTACCGAGTCCTGACACGGCTCACGGATGTCCCCATCATGCGCGGGAACGCGGTCGAACTCCTGATTGACGGAGACGCCACGTTCGGCAGCATCTTCAAGGGCATCGAGCAAGCACGGGAATACTGCCTGGTGCAGTTCTTCGTCATCCACGACGATGATATCGGACGCGAATTTCAACGGCGGCTGATCGCGAAGGCGAAGGATGGGGTTCGTGTCTTCGTGTTGTACGACGAGATAGGCTCCCATTCCCTTCCGAGGCGCTACCTCCGGCGGCTGCGCGAGGCCGGCGTGGAGGTTTCGGGCTTCAGGACCACCCAAGGCATCAACAACCGGTTCCAGCTCAACTTCAGAAACCATCGCAAGATCGTCGTCGTGGACGGACAGGAGGCATGGGTAGGCGGCCACAATGTCGGCGACGAGTACCTTGGCCGCAACCCGAAGTTCGGACACTGGCGAGACACCCATATCCGCATCGCCGGCCCCGCCGTCTTGGAAGTACAGCTGTCGTTCATGGAAGACTGGTATTGGGCCACGAAGCAGTTGCCGTCCCTGAACTGGGAGGCGTGCGAGGAACAAGCGGACGACCGGGTCGTTCACATCATCCCGTCGGGCCCGAGCGATGCGCGGGAGACGGCCACCCTCACCTTCCTTGAAGCCATCACCGGGGCCCGGGAGCGGGTTTGGATCGCCAGTCCTTACTTCGTGCCCGACGAAGGCGTCCTTTGCGCACTCAAGCTGGCCGACCTGCGCGGCGTAGATGTCCGAATTCTGATTCCCGACAACCCGGACCACGTCCTCGTCTACTTGTCCGCCTTCACGTTTCTCAAAGAACTCGAAGGGAGCGGCATCGGCATCTATCGCTAC
>JAAEQP010001664.1 GCA_024231375.1 bacterium
GCCGGGCAAGGGCATCAGCGTGGCGCCCGTCACGCCGACCGGGCGGTTCGGCACGAACCTCCAGCAGTACTACGCGGCCGCGTCGTGTGGGGACTTCACGTCGTACGGCGTATACGGGCTGTCGATCCGCCCGTGGGAGGTCAAGCGAGACAATCCGTTCTTCCCGTACGTGATCCGTGTGAACGACCATCCGTTGATGGAACAGCCCATCGACCTGTTCCGCGTGCCGGGCAAGCCTTACGTGATCTACGAGTGCAAGGACTACCGGCCGAACCCCTACACGGCCGAGTTCCCGATGCGCATCGCCACGATGCTCATCCAGAAGGATGCGGACGGGGCGTTCTTCTTTCACTGGGACGACAAGGGGTACCTGCCGAACCTGCGGACAGACAAGGACTACGTCACCAACCGCATGCCGATGCCGGACAGGAGTTACCCCAACGCCGGGCTGGTTCACTGCAACGACGAGGCGGGTCTGGCGGTCATCAAGGCGGCCGGCACGATGTTCCGCGACGCCCGTGTCCCGCCCGCCAAGAATCCCACCGAGGTGCGGATTGGCAAGGACTGGCTGTTCAAGCTGACCGGCGGGCTGATCACCCGATTGGAGGAACAGGTGGCGCACACCACGGCCCTGCGCCAGCACGCGTGGCGCGAAGGCGTGCGGACGGTGTTCGATCCCGACGGGCCCTCGAAGCTGCCAAAGCCGGTAACGGATGCGTCGAAGCACATCGATATGGGGCCGTACATCGACTTCGACTGGAACAACCAGGCCGGGCACATCCGCGTGGACGCCCCCACGGTGAAGGCTTACGTGGGCTTCTCCGGACCGTTCCTGAAGTTCAAGGGCCTGACGGTCAGCGGCCTGAAGTTGCAGTGGAATGCAATCTTCATCGTGTCCGAGGACGGCAAGCCGCTTGA
>JAAEQP010001665.1 GCA_024231375.1 bacterium
CCCTCGTGAGGGTAGGTGGCGGTCCAGGTTCCGTCGGGTTGCCGAAGGAAGAGCCCTTCGTCGGCCGCGATGGCGACTTGGTCCCCGTGGGTCGCCACGTCGCGAACGGCGGTTGCGGGCAGGCCTTCGGCCGGCACCAGCCGTCCGTCGGGCAGACTGAACAGTCCTTGGGTTGTAGCGACCCAGACCATGTCGTTACCGGCGGCCAACGCCACACAGGGCGCGGGCAGTTCAACCGACTCGCGCAGCGTGAGCCCGGTCAGAACGCGAAGGGACGTGTCGGACGCTACGTACGTTACGTCTCCGCGCACCAGGATGCGACGCACCGGCTCCGCGGGCATACCGCCCACGCGCGCCCAGGCCACATCGCCGAACTGAAACAATCCCTGGTCCGTGCCGGCAAGCACCGTACCGTCCGGCCCTACCGCCACCGCGAACGGTTCGCCTTCGAGACCGGTCTCCGGGCCGTAGGCGATGGCGATTTCCTGGGGGAAGGAGCCGACGTTCACCGGCGCGGTTTCTGCGGGGGCGAGTGGCGCGGTGAGGGCGACGGAGATTGCGATATTGAGAATGGCGACATTGCGATTCATGCGTGACTACCCCATTGGATGTGTGAGTTTCCTGACCGCCTCCAGATTACCACACGGGATTAAGGAAAGTATGGAAGCAATCATATGTGAAGGTGTGCTTCGTCGTCCCTCCGGGACTTGAAGACGGACCGGCCACCCTCCGCCCCAACCCGGCAGGGTTGCGCAATCAAAGCCCCAGGTTGCCGCACGCGGCTACCTGGGGTCATGCGTCGGTGCTTCAGTCAACCCGGATGGGTTGGACACTTCGGCGGTCGAACCCTCCGGGTTCCGCGGAGGGGGATGGGTATTCCCAGGGTAGCCTGTCGGTCCTGCGGAACCAACCGGCAACCCTGGGCTGTGACTATCGAACCCTTGACGGGTTCTCCGGCCGCAGCCCGAGCATCCGCCGCTTTCGATACGGAATGCCCGTGTCCGAACGAGAGACAACCAGGGAGGGGGCGACGAGGTCGAACCGTGCCGCACTCTACATCTCCCCGTTCCGGTGTGGTACCATGTGCGCCTTATCTTAATCATTGCATTGACACGGAGTTAAACATGCCCTCGTTGATCCAGAGGCTTCTGTACAAGAGGTCTCCCGCCGTCCGGTTGAGTCGATTCATTGCCCAGCAACGGAGCTACA
This sequence comes from bacterium, assembly GCA_024231375.1. The sequence goes on from JAAEQP010001665.1 coordinate 1,210, forward strand.
CGTACTACATTGGGACGCCGCTCGAGAATGCGACCGGCTGGGTGGTGGTGCGGCCCGGACCCGACCATGCCCTGCTTGATGTGGCGGGTGGCGGCTATCCTCTCGACCAAGTGACGGCGTATGTGGTGGCCTATCCCAACGGCGACATCCTGGGATGCGATATCGGCCGCCTGCCCATGCCGAAGGACGCCCAGCCCATCGGCGAGTCCTCCGAGAACGAGAGCGACGTCCTGTCGGACGGAACGCTTGCCGAGGGGAACCGTTACGTGCGGGTAACCCATAGCGGGGCTCAGTGGAAGTGTGACGACATGGCGTACTACACGACCAGCGTCACCAACCTGGCCACCAAACCCCTTCGCGTGTTGCGGTTTGCCGCGTACAAGCCCAAGGGGCAACGGTACGTCATGCGCACAGTCACCGACGCGTTCTTCACGGCGGAGGATTTCCGCATGTGGTATGGCATGGAAGGATCCGACTGGATTCAGCCCGGCGAAACGGTGACCGATCCGAACAACTTCGGAGCCCCGCCGACGTTGTGGGCCTACTACTGCGAAATCGAGGCGGGCCCGCAGTTCGTGGCCGGCGCCGTGAAGGAACGCAGGAGGGGGCTGCTGGCGCGGTTTCGGCAATCGGCGTGAATGGGGTCTTTCGAAGCCTGGGAACCATGGTGTCGAAGAGTAAGACCAGCCTGCGGCGGGCAAGACCCCTCACCCTGCCCTCTCCCGTTGGGCGAGGGTAAGAGAACGCGACGACGCCGTGCTTGCCGCCGTTGGGTGAGGGTAAGAACCGGCCAAGACGGCCGCGACGGAGCGCGGCCCTACCGAAGACTGGAGACCTTGCCGTCGAGGGAGTTGGGGTGAGAGACGATTCTGGTGTCTTGGCCCGTTTCGATTGGCTGTGCTAGGATGACGTTCGGTTCCTTTAGCGAGGGCTCTTGCCTGCTGGAAATCGCACCCGGAAGCGACGGGAGCAGGAGAAGCATGCCATGAGACGCTTCGTCTGGATAGCTCTGATAGCGGCCGCATTGTCGACGGCGTCGTGCAGGACGTCCGTCAAACCCGGAGGCGCGGGCACCCCGCCGCCGGGTCAACGGGACTTTCGTCCCGTGCGTTACCTGTCGTCCATCCATCGGGTGGAGGGCCGCAACGCCGATCTTTACGGAAACCACAGTTACGCGGTGTGGGTGGGGCCGGAAGTGGTGGCCTTCAAACGCGAGGTGGCCATCGAGCAAGGGAAAGGGATCGATCCGCGCGCCGAACTCGATGCCGTGGCCATTTCCGAGGATTACATTGTCATTGAATGCCACATCGAATCTGCGTTTGCGGACACAAGCATCGCCTACGACGCGGTCGCCTTCCGAAACGTGGATGTGTACCTGGAAACTCCTGGCGGGGAGAGAAGACGCCCGGTTCAGATCATCGTCGGCACACCCGTCGAGGAGGAACCGGTGGGCGCGTTGATGCGCTACCGCCGCACGAATCTGGCGGTATTTCCACGCCGTGACTTGTGGGTAGGCCGCAAGACGGTAGACCGCAAGGATCCCTACGCCCGGTTGGTGTTGGAAGGCTTCGACGGGAAGTTCCAGTTTGAATGGCCGGGCGCACCCATTGAGCAACCCTATTCGTGGGTACCTACGGAAGAGGAATCGAAACATCTCGCCGTCATGGGTATCAAGGAGTTCGCCACGCGCGTACACCGTTTGGCCCATCGACTTGACTGATCGACCGACCCAACAGGACTGAACCGTGAAATCCTGCTTCAAGACCATTGTGGCTCTCATCGGCCTCGTGCTGATCGTCATCGGCGTGGGCGCGATTCTTATCGCCACCCAGGTGGAACGGACCGTCAAGGCGAGCCTCGAAAAGAGCCTGACCTACGTGTACCAGACGCCGGTTGTCATTGACGAGGTGCAGGTGTCGGTACTCGACGGATCCGTGACGGCCCTGGGTTTGACCGTGGCCAATCCGCCGGGATTCGTGGAAGCGCCCGCTATGCGGTTCGGACGCGTCATCGTGCGGTTCGATATGCCGTCACTCTTGTCGTCGTCGCCGACCATTGAAGAGATTCGGTTGGAGGAGTTGAAGGTCAATCTGCGGTACGAGCTTCGGGAGGGCACCAATCTCGGTCAGTTGGCCAAGAACGCCGATCGTCTGCACAACACGGAATCGAAGGACACGCCCCGTGGGGCGAAACGGTCGTTCGTGGTGAAGGAGGTGCGGGTTGAGGAAGCGCGCATCGACCTCAGTGCCAACGTGCTCCCCCTTTCCAGTATCGAGATGAAGGTGTCGCCCTTCTCGTTGAACGAAATCGACAACGACACGCCGGTCCGTATGTCGGAGATGAGTGTCGTGTTTATCCGAAACCTGCTCACCGAAGGCGTCACGCTGAAGGGCGCTCTGAAGCCCGTGGGCGAACGCCTCCGTTCCGAATTCGAAAAACTCACCCGTGATGACAAGGAGGCGTCCGCCACAGGCGATGCTGCCGCCGATGAAGACGCCCCCTCCGGGAGTGACCGCTAATCACCCCGGCAACATGAAGGACAAGCGAAATGCATCTGCCAGCATTCCCCGAACCTCTGGGACTCGCAGCACTCTGCGCTACGGTCGCCGTGTTCGCGCTCGTGACGGGCTGGTCGCCTGCGGTCCAGGCCGCCGAGATTGCCGAGTTGCCCGAATACGACCGGGACACCATGACGTGCGAGAGTGACTGGTTGGTCGTGCCCCCTGTGCAGAGCGCGGGCGTGTATCGAACCGCGAATCCGAACGAGATCGTACTGGCCAACGGGCTGGTGAGCCGGACCTTCCGCCTCGCGCCCAACGGGGCCACGGTCGGGTTCGACAATCTGATGACCGGCGAATCAGTCATTCGCGGCGTCAAACCCGAAGCCATCGTCGTCATCAACGGCCGCCAATACGATGTGGGTGGGTTGAAGGGCCAGGCCAATCTTGCTTTTCTGCGTCCGGAATGGGTGGACGCCCTCGAAGCCGACCCGGGTGCCCTGCGATTCGTTGGATTCGAGATTGGCGAGACTCGAGAGCGGTTTCCCTGGAAACGCGTCCGCCATCACGCGCCGGATGCCGCGTGGCCGCCGCCGGGCGCCTATCTCCGGATGGACTACGCCCTATCGGACGAGGGCGCCCTGGACGCTGCAGGGGCCCTCGCCAGCGATGTCGCCCGCAGCCAATTGCTGGCTGATGACTTTGGCGGCCTGTCTTCCGACTGGGCGCAGCACCGGTCCAAGGCCCATGACCGCAGTTCGTTCGTCAACGAAGGCAAGGTGGGCGAAATCTACACGCCTGCCAACACGGCGGTGTACGTCGAGCGGGCCTTGCCGGTCGGCACACGCCTCGTAGAAGCCGTCATCGATACCGGCACGGACGCCAGCGCCAGTTGGGGCCCTGGTATTGCGCTCATCTGGAAGGACCGGGTTGTGAAGATCAACCTGCGTCCCGGCGAGACGGCAAAGGCCAACGGGCGCACGTCGGTTGGTGTGTTCGACGGTCAGAAGGAACTCGCCCCGCTGCATCTGGAACAGCAATGGGACCCGTCGGCGCCGAGCATGGTGCGGTTGCGGGTGGAAGGGCACACCGTCTACTGCGAGGTGTGCCCCGGTAAGGGAGTCTGGGAAACCGTTGCCACCGTGGCTATTCCTGAAGATGCCCCGGACCCCGCCGCTGTTCGGGTCGGGAAGCTGGGGCTGGGCGGAAATGGCAAGGACTTCGATGGCGAGAAGGGCGACTTGGTGCGGCTGCACGTGTTGCGGTTCGCGGCCTACGGCGCCGCGGACAAGGACGCTACGCTTGCTGCGGCGAAAGAAGCGCGCCAGATGGCGGACCTGCGTGTGTCGGTCCACTATGAGCTGTACGACGGCGCGCCCGTCATGAGCAAGTGGGTTACGGTGGACAACGCGGGCGACGCGCCGATCTCGATCGACGGGATCACGTCGGAGATTCTGGCTGCCGTGGAATACGGATCGAGTGTCGAATCTCGAGGCATCGCGGCCAAGTTTCCGAATATCCACGTCGAGACCGAGCAGGCCTTCAGCGGATTCACCTCCGCGAACACGACCCGGTTCTCGGTGCATTGGGAGCCCGACCCGGACTACGAAACCCAAGTGAACTACCAACGGAAGACGCCGTGCATGCTCGAGGTGCGCCCCGATATCGGTCCGGCCGTGTCGGTCGAACCGGGGGGCGTATTTGAATCGTTTCATGCGTTCCTGATGCCCTACGACGGCTACGACCGCGAACGCAACGGTCTGGCGCAGCGCCGCCTGTACCGCACCATCGCCCCATGGGTGACCGAGAACCCGCTGATGATGCACGTCCGCTATGCCGATTGGGATGCCGTGAAACTCGCCATCGACCAGTGCGCCGAGGTTGGGTTCGAGATGGTCATTCTCACCTTCGGCAGTGGGTTCCAGATCGAAGACGACAGCGACGCCTACATCGAGAAGATGACCAAGTACGCCGACTACGCCCGGAGCAATGGCATCGAGATCGGCGGGTACTCGTTGCTGGCCTCGCGGCGGATTAATGCCGAGAACGACGTAGTGATGCCGGAAGGACAACGTCCCACCTTCGGAAACTCGCCGTGTCTGTTGAGCGAATGGGGCGTCGACTACTTCCGCAAGCTCTACAACTTCTACGAGCGCACGGGGTTCATGCTGCTGGAGCACGATGGGTCCTATCCCGGTGACGTCTGCATGTCGACGAAGCATCCGGGCCACAGGGGCTTGGATGACTCGCGCTGGTTGCAGTGGCGCGCCATCTCCGACTTCTACAAGTGGTGCCGGGGGCAGGGCGTCTACCTGAACGTGCCCGACTACTACTACGTCGCCGGTTCGAACAAGTGCGGCATGGGGTATCGCGAGACCAACTGGAGCCTTCCGCGCGCGCAGCAGGTGATCCACACCCGGCAGAACATCTACGACGGCACGTGGGAGAAGACGCCGTCCATGGGTTGGATGTTCGTGCCGCTCACGCAGTACCACGGCGGCGGCGCCGCGGCCACCATCGAGCCGCTCGACGAGCACCGCGACCACTACCGGCGGATGCTCGACAGCAACCTCGCTCTCGGTGTCCAGGCCTGCTACCGCGGACCGCGTCTCTACGACACCGACCGCACCAAGGCAATGGTCAAGCGATGGGTCGACTGGTTCAAGAAGTATCGCGAGATTCTCGAAAGCGACATCATCCACGACGCGAGTCGGCGGGCCGACGGACGCGACCTGGATTGGTTCTTCCACGCCAATTCCGGCCTCAAGGAAAAAGGGATGCTCGTGGTGTATAACCCCCTGGATCGCGCCACCACGAAA
>JAAEQP010001666.1 GCA_024231375.1 bacterium
CCCGTCAGAGGCAAGCTTCTGAACGCGGTCATTGCCAGCGTCCGCCACGTAGATAGTGCGGTCCGGCCCAACGCCAACGTCGCGCGGATCGCTGAATTGCCCGGGTCCTGAGCCGGGTCCGCCCCATTCGGACTCGAAACGGCCGTCCAGTGAGAAACGCTTGACCGTGCAGTTTCCATTGTCCGCGACCAACAGGCTATCGTCATCGACCTCTGCGCCGGTAGGCCAGCCAACATGCAACGAATCCGTCCCCGCAGATGTCCATACTGCCAGGAGGTCGCCGTCGGAGGAGAACTTCTGGACACGGTTCCCGTTATCAGAGACGAGCACGTTGCCTTGACTGTCCGAGGCGAGTGCCATCGGAATGGCCCTGCCCTCGGGCCAGCCATTGATGATGTTCCACGAGTCCAAGAGCGTGCCGTCTGTCGAGTATTTCAGAATACCGCGGTTTGTCCGGTCGCCGCAAAACAACGCATTCCCACCACCGAAGGCGAGTCCCGATGGAAGGGTGCCGCAGCTCCATTCGTCCAGGTACACGCCGTCCTTATCAAATTTCTGGATGCGTTCGTTTAGCGAATCAGCCACGTAAATGGCGCCCTCGTCATCCGCCGCGATTCCACCCAGCCTGCCCGGCAACGTCCACAACTCATTGTTGGCTTCGAGACTATCATCGGTTGTGAATCTGAACTCACCCGGACCCGTACCCACGCTCCCCCATCTGAGGACGGTATCCCCGTCGGGCGCGTGTCGGGTCACGC
>JAAEQP010001667.1 GCA_024231375.1 bacterium
CACGCGGGGCCCGGAACCCTATCTGTCCGCCCATCGAACGTTTCGAAACTTGGCGCCGGCGCACCCCCAGGCGTAGAGGGCGAACGTTCCTTCCTGGAACGTCGCGTCTTCGAGTTCGAAGTCCTTCTCCCCGTTCAGGTAGACCGTCATCTTGGGGCCGGCGAGTTCGATTCGGAGTTGGTACCAGATGTTCTGGTCGTAGGCCTTCGTGTTGGAGGCAAGGAGGCGGTAGGAATCGCCGCTCTTGCAGGCGAGGGCGTGGAACGCGCGCTGCCGGTCCATGGACCAGAGGTAGTGTCGGTCGGGGCCGTTGAAGCGGAAGGCCACGCCGAGGACGTCGTCGTCGGATGACGCGAGTTCGAGGGTCAGAACGCCGTCCTTCATGGGGGCGTCGCTTGCGTAGATGCGGAAGGTACCCGCGCGTTCCATGGCGGGATTGGGGTCCTTGGCGTCGCCTCGGTACAGGTTGGAGAGCTCGGTGACGAAGCCGTCGCCGACCTGCCAGTTGCTGGTGGCGGGGTTTTCACCGGGCGAGTCGTAGATGGTCCAGGCTGCGGCATCGAGGGGGAGGATGCTGGGGTCG
>JAAEQP010001668.1 GCA_024231375.1 bacterium
AAACAACGTGTCTCGCACGGGCATGTTGATTGGATAGGCCGGGTTGCTTCTAATCTTCTTGTACTGCTCCGAGAGGCAGTCTGTGGTGCTGTTCCAGTCCGGGTGGACCCCGAGGTAGTCCCGGTGGGTCTCCACATAGTCACAGGCATCCGTCATGTCGGCCACGAAGCCGTCTTCCATATAGGCGCGGAACTTGTAGTAATCCCAGTTGGGCTGCGCCGCGCCGTCATAGCTTTCCTTGGTCGCATATAACCCCCAGCAGCCCGTTACGCGGAAGTCGGTGTACACACTGACTGGCACGCTTTGGCTACCAGTCGGGGACAGCGTGGGGCGCGAGGTTGGCGCGATCGTGGGCAGCGCCGTCGGCTTGGAGCTGATCGTGGGTTTAAACGTGGGCACGGGCGTTGGGTTACCGAACACAGTGGGCTTGAACGTTGGCGCACGCGTCGGCGCGCGAGTGGGCGTTCCGGGATCAATCAGTCGAGCGGCGTTGTCATCGTCCACAGCGTAGAACACATCGCCGCGGTAGAACTCAAAGACGTCCATCACCGTGTTCAGGTTCGACGGTCCTTGGATGAGTTGGATATACGCGAAATCGGTGTCCATCTTCTGCTGGGTCAGAATCACACTGAGAAGAATGAGGAACACCGTAAAGAGCAGCGCGAGGAAGCCCAACACCTTGACAGGTCCTTTGTTGTACCACAGCCGGTGCCAGGTGAACCAGCGCGTCTCATCCCCACCGTCCTGAGTCGCGTTTTCCTCCTCCTCCTCTTCTGGTGCCGGCGGGGTTGTGACGGTGTCTCCACTGGCGGGGACCAGGGCGTCCTCGTGATAACCCTCTTCGTGAATCTCGTTGCCATCCTCATCGAGCATCGCCGCGCGGGCGGTCACCGTTCCCATCGCGGCATCGTCGTGTTTGGTCTCTCCTTCTGTGGCAAAGCGCACCTGGTCCGCGGGCACCACGGCGGCGACCACGCTGACTGTGCTGACGGAGCGCCCGCCCTCGGCGTCACTGTGCTCGTC
>JAAEQP010001669.1 GCA_024231375.1 bacterium
GATGGCGATAACCTGCTCACCAAGGAGAAGCTCCCCTACGAGGAAACGCTCTTTGACGACTTCTCGGACGGGGATTACACTTCGGATCCCACGTGGGCGGCGTGGACCGGCTCATGGGCGGTATCGAGCGGGGTTCTGCAAGGGACGACGGTCTCGGGGAATCCGCAGCTCGCCATCGCCAACACGGCGCTGGACAAGGCGGTGCGGCTGCGCTACCGCCTGGACAACAGCAGCGGCAAGGCCCGCGTCTTCTTGCGCTATACCACCGGCGGGGGCGACAAAGCCTCGGTCGACATCTCGACCACGCAAATCAAGATCGTGGAAGCCATCGGCTCGACCTATACCCGCGCCACGGCTACCGTCACCAGTACGCAGGGACAGTGGTACGACCTTTACGCGCGCCTCAACGGCAGCCACATGGAGATCTGGCGCGCCGCGGCGGGGGCCAAGGAAGAATTCATTCTCGAAGCCGATGACCTTGTATCGGACACCTGCACGCATTTCGACCTGAAGGCGGAAGGCGGCTGTGACGTCAGCTTCGATGACGTCCAAATTCTTGAGGAACGCACGACGGCGTACAGTTTCACGGAGGACTTCGACGACGGCAACTACACGGGCTGGAGCACGAGCGGCACGTGGTCGGCGGCGTCGAACTACATGGAAAACACGGTTTTGTCCGCGAATTGGCGGTACTTCAACGATGACCGCGCGCACGACGATGGCGTGCTCGAGTTTAGCTATACGCTCAGCAGCGACAGCACCGCGGCGAATCCGCGCGCGGTGGTGGCGTTCCGCCGCGTGAGTGCGGGGAACAACCTGCTACGGCTGGATTTGTATGAGAGTACGGCCATCCTGCGCAAGTGCGTTGGGGGTACCTATACCACCTTAGACTCGGACGCCACCGCGGATTCCGACCTGGACCAGGCCTATCGCGTCAAGGTTGTCATGGATGGCTCCGATACCGAAGTGTGGTGGGGCGAAGAGGGAGGAACCCTCGAGCTCATCCTCAGTGGTTCGCAAGACGATGTTCTCAGCGGCACGCACCTGTGGTTCTACGCCACCACGGACACCAAAGCGCGTTTCGACGACATCGTCCTGGAC
>JAAEQP010001670.1 GCA_024231375.1 bacterium
CGGTCCCCATCGGGAGGCTTGCTCCACACCACCGCGTCGGTTCCATCTTCACCCGTCGTATTGGAATGATTATGCGCCCACGGGCATTCCACTGAATGCTTGCCGTCCTCCAGTTCACGGCGATACCGGCCCAGGCGGCGGAAGTATTCCACCATGTCGATGGTGTCCCAGTCGGGACGCCCGTCCTCATCGTCGGCTACCTTCTGGTCCTCGGCGCGGCGGGCCTCGCGGTCCTCATGCGTCTCCCAGTCGCCCCCACGCCGGTACATTCTCGGGTAGTTCTCCAGGTTCACGGTCCCGATCTCATCCGGCACGACGACGACCGGGTCTTGCGTCTCGCCGTCCCTGACGACGTGGGGGAGCCTGAATAGGCGCGTCCAGTCCCGGCAGGCCATGTCCACGTCAACGCCCTGGTCGGTCAGCGCCAGCAGGAACCCAGCGATCCGCGCCTCTAGTTCCTTGGCGTTGTCGGTGGTCAGCACCCACGGCTCGCTGAGGGGCCATACAAGGCGATACCCGTGCTTGCTGGTGTAGGCGATAGGGTTCCCGGGGGAAAGCCCTTCAACGACGTTGTGCACAACCTCAGAAGCCTGGTCTTTACTGTCCCAGGCGGCATGATCCGGGTTGTCCACGTCCACGAATAGGACGCTGTGCACAACGGAATGTCCCGCTTCCGCCAGGGCGGTCAGCGACGGCTTGTTGATCCGTGGCGACGACTTCAGCGGCTCGCCGTTCTGGACGTGGTACCCCACGGCGTGGCCGTCACACCGGAACTGGTGGGAGACGGCCTTGGCCAGCGTCGTGGTGTACCCCATCTCCAGGTCGGACCAGTCCATGTCTTTGGCCCCCCGGATCTGCTGGCGCGGGAGGGTGAGAATCAGCGGTTGCACTCTAGATCCTTTCCC
>JAAEQP010001671.1 GCA_024231375.1 bacterium
CCAAGCGGAGGCGCGTCCTCAGGACGCGGCGGAGACGGGACTTGGGGCTGTTGAAGAAAGCTCCCCGACGGCGAGAATGTCATCCTGAGCGAAGCGAAGAATCTCGCAAGCCCAAGGACTTACGCAGAACGAGATCCTTCGCTTCGCTCAGGGTGACACGTCCTTGGGCTTCTTCACCGGCTCCACTGAACCAGTTTTCGCACCCTATTTCGACCATCCCGGGAGCGACACGGTGGCTTGGTAGTTCGAGTAGTTGTGCAGTGCGTTGCGCCGCGGCTTGTAGAGTCGGCCACTTTTGGGGCCGTCGTCTTGCGTGTAGACCCAAAGCTCGTTGGGGTCCCACACGACGATTTCGTCCCGGCAGTCGCCCGTGATGTTCAGAACGGCACAGCAGAGGTCCGGATGGCCGTCCGCGGGGAACCGCACCACGCGGCGCCCCCACCCGTCGAACATGCCGCCATGGACAGGGTTTGGGGAAAGCACGAAGTACTCGCCTGGTTTCCCCGTCCAGTTCACAGGCAGGCACATGCTGCCATGTTGACAG
>JAAEQP010001672.1 GCA_024231375.1 bacterium
AGCCACCCGGACCCGGGACACTGATCCACTCACGGTGAACCACAGAGCAGATCGGTGGGACACACGATCGCCGAATTGGAGACGAACGGAATACCATGGACACGCGAACACGGGATGATCTGGCCCGGAGGCGCGCCAAGCAGTATGCCGGTGGTGGCGAAGAACGGATCGCCCGGCAACACGAAGTCGGCAAGCTGACGGCTCGGGAACGCCTGGCGCTACTCTACGAGTCGAATACCTTCCAGGAAATGAACCTCTTCATGCGGCATCGTAGCACGCAGTTCGGTCTGGCCGACAAGGAGTTCCCCGGCGAGGGGGTGGTCACAGGATTGGGAATTGTCGACGGTCGGCCGGTCTACGCCGCCAGCCAGGACTTCACCGTCGCGGGAGGGTCGGTCGGCGAGGTGAGCTCGAAGAAGATCATCGAGGTGATGAGCGCCGCACTCAAGACCGGTGACCCCTTCGTGTTCATCAACGATGGGGCCGGCGCACGCATCCAGGAGGGCGTGGACTCGCTGGCGGGCTACGGAACCATCTTCTATCACAACGTGCTGATGTCGGGGGTGGTACCGC
>JAAEQP010001673.1 GCA_024231375.1 bacterium
AATGGCGACGGCGAAACCACGCAACTCGAGCGATTCCTGAATGCGGCGCTGATTCTGGGGTTGGCTGCCGAACGACAGGGCGACCTGTTTGGTGTGTTGACGTTCAGCAATCGCGTTGAGCGGTTCGTTCGGGCAAAGAACGGGAAGGCCCACTATGGGGCGTGCCGGGATGCGCTCTACACGCTGCATCCGCGAACGGTCACGCCGGATTTCGACGAGCTGGGCACATTCATCCGGACGCAACTGCGGAGGCGGGCGCTGCTCGTCTTCCTGACGAACCTTGACGACCCGGTCCTGGCGGAGAGCTTCACGCGCACAATGGACATGGTCCGCCGCCAACACCTTGTACTAGTGAATATGGTGACACCCCCGGGCGTGCGGCCGGTGTTTTCGGTTCCAGGCGCCCCTTCGGCCAAACCAGGAGGTCCAGGCCGTTCGGTCGAAACGATTGACGATGTGTACGCGCGGCTCGGCGGGCACATCAGATGGCACGACCTGCGCGAACTGGAGCGCGTCCTGTATCGAAAAGGCGTAACGTTCACCATGCTCGAACACGCCAGCCTGAGTGCGGAATTGGTGTCGCAATACATGGCCATCAAGCAAAGGCAAATGCTGTGATTGTCGATCTGGAGCGATTCATACGCGAGGAACGGCCCTATTGGCGCGAGCTCGAAGGGCTGCTGGACACGCTGCACCGGGACGCGGGCTGTCAGATGGGCCTGGTCACGGTGAAGCGGCTCCACTACCTATACGAGCGCGCCTCGGCGGACCTCGGGAAGTTCTTGACGTTCGCGGCCGAGCCGGAGACCCGACGGTATCTCGAAGCGCTTGTGGCGCGCGCCTACGGAGAAATCCACGAAACACGGGGCCGCCCCCACCGGTTCGCACCGTTTCATTGGTTCTTCGTGGTCTTTCCTCAGACGTTTCGACGGCACCTCGGGGCGTTCGGCGTCGTCGTGGCCATTACGCTGGTGGGTTCGATCTTCGGCGGGTTCGCCATTCTGTTCGATCCGGACGCCAAAGAGGTCATCATGCCGTTTCCAGGCGTGCTCGCTGACCCAGCGCAACGCGTTGAGATGGAAGAAGGTAACATTGACAGGGACCGCCTCGAAGGCTCGAAGGCCATGGGGGCGGCATTCTATATGACGCACAACACGAAGGTTTCGATCCTCACGATGGCGGCCGGCATGCTCTACGGTATCGGTACGGTGGTGCTGCTCTTCTACAACGGGGTCATCTTGGGTGCGGTGGCCCTCGACTATATTCTCGCGGGAGAGACGGTGTTTCTGGTCGGATGGTTGTTGCCGCACGGATCGGTGGAAATCCCCGCC
>JAAEQP010001674.1 GCA_024231375.1 bacterium
GACTTGCCTGAGATCGTGGCCCATGGTTTCCGGCGCATCGAAATCGGCTGGATCTACAAGCGGGGCCGCGCCCCGTACCATGGACGCGCGTACACGGGTGGACACGTCAAACCGCGCGAAGGCAACACGGAGTGGCTGGCGTACCAGGGGGAGTACAAGGATGTCTTCACTTCTGAGGCGGGAGGCCTACCGGCAATCAAGACGTTTGTGGACAAGGCCCATGACCTCGGAATCGAAGTCTACGTCTGGCATCAGACCGCCCACGGTTGGCATGGCGACGAGATAGGGCGGCACCATCCGGAGTGGTTCGTTCACGATTACGACGGGACGATTGTGGGAGGCGGCATGCCCCAGAGCATGACATGGTTCTCCCTGAGCAGCGGCTTCCTGGACGAAACACTCGACCGCATCCGCCGTCTCAAGGAAGAGACCGGACTGGACGGGTTGTGGCTCGATATGTACGGCACGGGGATCTACAAGACCTCCAACTACATTCACCCCGCCACGGCACCCTCGGTGCATGAGCGCGCTGTGTACACGCGCAAGATGCGCAAAATGGGCCTGGGCCTTTATGGTGAGGGCGTTTGCCCAACCGTCATCGACGCGTTCGTTCTACACGATGGCACCATACTGGACGGTGACGAATTCTTCCTATACGGCACAGCGCCGTTCCTTATGGGGTCGTTTCTGTCCAACCCCGACTGGAATCTCGACCTGTTCAAGCTTCTGAGCTACCAGTGTTTCCCGAGAGACACCCGAATCGACGAATCGAGTCCCGATCTCGCGGATTGGCACAAACGGAAGATCGTCGACGTCGTCTACCGAAACCGTTGTTTCAATGCAGTCGAAGATGCTCTCGGGCAGCCTCTCGGGGTGACCAGAACGCCTGGAGGTACGCAGTGGGTTCATGAGGGCGGCAACGTGCTGTTCTTCCATAAAGCCACGGACGTGACCGTGCCATTGTCGAAACCCTCGGAAGTCCAGGCGATTTCCAGAGACGGTTCCTTCCCGTTCGGCGAGGAGCAGGGCGTCCTCAGTGCGCAAGCTCCAGAAGACAGCATGTTGATCGTGGAATGGCGATAGCCAGGGCAGTGTCCTGGCCGCATCAGTCCTCCGGGCGCTCGCTCCCATCCTGCCCAGCCTTCTCGGCTTGGGCTTCGCGCAGGGCGCGGCGGAGGGTCTCGTCGCCAAGGGTATCAAGGAAGACGTCGCGTTCGGCGGTGAAGTAGTCGACGCGGATGTACCGCAGGTCGAGCATGGCCATGTAGACCGATGTGAGCAGCAGGACGGTGAACACCCCCCAGTAGGCGGCGAACATCCACAGGGTCTCACGCAGTTCGGTCCAGTGGAGGCCGTACCAGGCCATACATGCCGCGCCACCCAGACAAACCCCGCCGACGATGCGCCAGCGCCGTTGAGTCAAGAGGGGTTTGCGCGCTGTCGTTTCATCGTTGGGATCGTGTTGTTCAGTCACCAATGCCCCCGTTTGGCGGCGCGGGTGCGCAAACCCGCACCACGCGCCGCGTACGTTGTCGGGCGTTGCCGCCCGCGCAAGAGACCCGTGGGCCCTTACCGGCTCTGAACCCAAATCCGTTCTTCGTACCGCTCGCCGGAGGGCGACATCACAATCCGGGTCTCGTAGTGACCTCGCTGCATCGTTGTCGCCGGTGCTTTGACCGTCCGACTAGACGGTCTCGGCCGACGCTCGTCGACCTGGTCTCCGATGAGCGCGCCCGCCAGTGCGCCCGCACCGGCTCCGATCAGCGCGCCTTCGCCTTGCTTGCCCTGCTGGTGGCCGATGATGGCCCCGGTTCCCGCGCCCAAGGCTCCGCCGATGACGGCGCCCTGCTGGACCGTCGTTGTCCTACAGCCCATCGTACCCATTGCTGCACAAAGAGTTGCAGCCAGTAGAGCGAGCTTCAACTGTCTCATGGCACCACCTTCCTTGAGGCCGTGTCCACCCCAATGGTACCACATTCCACGGCCGCTCATGGGCACCCGTGGATAGGACGAAGAAGGACAAGGGGTTATTCACCCAAGACCTCGCCGCGGGGTCCGGCACGCGGCGAATCATAGGGAAAGGTCTACTCGGAAGCGTTCGTGTTCCAGGCGGTCATGACGCGGTCGAGTTCCTTCTGGGTCTCGTTCTGCGCGTCCATGAGGGCCTCCTCGGGGGTCTTGCGTTCGTTGAGCACGTCGGACACCGCGCGGTCGAGGGCGCCCATGAAGTAGGCCTGCGCCGGCATAACGGGACGCTGATTCCTCGTGTTGGTAAGGATCTCGTAGAAGGCAGCAAGGCGCGCGTCGTTGTCGATGTCCTTGAACGCAGGCGACTGCATGTAGCCGGGGAAGTTGCCGGTCGTGGTCATCATGGACCGAGCGGCTTCTTCGCTGGTGCATAGCCATTTGATGAACTGGAACGCCTCGTCGGGACGCCGCGACCCTCTGGGAACGCCGACGCACCACCCCCCCATCCACGCGCTGTGATCGGACCCCATCCGCTCGGGGAAGGGGAAGGGCACGATGCCGTAGTCCAGGTCGGGCGAGTATTTCCTAAACTGGGCAATGTTGGTGACGTGGCCGGCGGCCATGGCAATCTTGCCTCGCACGAAGGGATTGTCGGCCTGGTCGCCAAATCCTTCGGCAAAACTGTTGATGTCCTGAAACCCGTACTCGTCGGCGTAGGACTTCATCCAAGTGAGGGCTTCGATGACGCGCGGGTCTTCGCCGCACACAAGGCGTTCGGCCTCGTAGTCATAGAACCGGCCGCCGAAGGCCCAGCCCCAGGTGAACATGGAGTTGGCATAGCCGAACACGTTCCATGGGATGAACCCGATGCGCGTCATGCGGCCGTCTTCGTGTTTCGTGAGCGCCTGCGTCATGCGGTCCAGGTCTTCGACCGTGCGAGGCGGGCCTCCGTCGAGCAGACCGGCTTCCCGGAAGACTTCCTTGTTCCAGAAGAAGGCGAAATTCGGGTCGGCACAGTACGTAAGCGCGTAGGTCTTGTCTCTGAACTGGTTCTGGCGCACGCACGGGGGCCAGAAATCGTCGTTGCTGACGCCGTGGGCAACCATGAGATCGTCCAGCGGCTCGATGGCGCCGCGCGCGGCCCATTCGGCCACCTGAGGACCATCGACGAAGGTGCAATCGGGCGGCATACCGGCGGATATGGACAGGAACAGTTTCTGGTTCGCGGACAAGTTGTTGGGAACGTACAGCAGACGTACGTGAACGCTGTCATTCGTGGAGTTGAATACATCCACGAGCCGCCGAAATTCTTCGCCTTGGTCGCCGGGCCATGGATGCCACACGTCGACCACCGTCTTTCCGTCGGGCGGATCGGGCGGCGTGCCCGTGAGGCTGTAGAGGATGGCCAAACCGGCAATGACGCCCGCGAACAGCAGTATGGACCGGAATTCCTTCACGCGATACGACTCCCCACCATTCGTTCGACCCGATTCACCCTTCCAGCGCTTTCCGGCACACTTGGTTCAGCATCTTGCCATCGGCCTGGTCGCCCAGTTCCTTCTTGAGCGCTCCGGTGAGTTTGCCCGCATGATTGACGTCGGGATTCTCGGCCAGATACGCCTTCACCTTCTCGAGAAGTTGTTCTTCCGTGAGTTGGGACGGCAGGAACTCCTCGATGACGGCGATTTCGGCTTCCGTGGCAACAGCTTCGTCTTCCTTGCCGTGTTCGCGGAAGATTTCGAGGCTGTCGCGGCGTTTGCGTACCTCGCC
>JAAEQP010001675.1 GCA_024231375.1 bacterium
CGTTTCATATCTCACTTCTCCTGTTGATGCTTTCTGGGATTCCGCGTATGGACGCACCTGCGCCGGCGGATGTCGCTAGCATAGCCGCGTTGGCGAGCGCCTTCAAGAACCTGGCTCTTCCAGTGGTCCGAATTGCCAGCGCATTCGGATGAGGCCGGACGACTGCGCACGGACCCAGTTGTCACGATGGCAGTTTCCGCACCAGACACTGTCCTGTGGTCAGGTAAAGAGGCGTCTCGGGTTTGTCGGCGAAGAACTCGTCAACTGCTTGGCGCGCGCCGGGACACGACAGGAACCCGTAGTCGTCGAACACGAGCACGCCGCAAGTCACGAGGCGAGGGAGAAAGAACTCGCAGCATTCCTGTACGGATGCGTACAGGTCTGCGTCTACATGGACATAGCAGAACCGTTGGCCGGCCACGCTCGGCAAGGTCTCGGAAAAGAGCCCGCGGCGGAATTCCACATTGGCGCAATCCGAGAGGAAGGTCCGGACCTCGTCGAAGCTCGTTCCGGCCAAGTCGCCTTGGCGGTGTGCGTCTCGGTCGGTGTCGTGGGAGGGTAGTCCTTCGAACGTGTCGAAGAGCATAACGCGCTTGTCCGGTGCGTGTCCCGCGAATACGCGGGCAAGGAGTCGCGCCGACCCGCCGCGATACACGCCCAGTTCAGCCACATCGCCGGGGAGGGGCAGCGCGGACAGGGCAAGTTGATACAAGGAGAACAGGCGCGCGGGGCTAATGAGAGTCCGGTCGTGCATTTCGTTGCACAGGTCGAGGAACACGGGATCGTCGCGCCACAAGTCCAGGCGACGTACCCCCCGCGAGGCGAAGCGAAATTCATCGATCAAGTTGGTCGCGACCGCGCGCAGGAGTCGGGACGCCCGCCGCCACGTACGGAATGAAACAGGAGTCTCGACGCGGGCACGGCGGGGCGCTGTGTCCCTGCTCTGTCGATTTGGCATGCGGTGCGCTCCTCTATTCGTCTGGCCAGATCACAAGTGGCGCCACTCCCGGCGCGGGCGTGTCCCGGCATTGAGAGCTGCGGCGAGTTCCCTCGCCATTTCGACGCAGACATCCATGTTCACATAGCGAAACGCGGCAAATCGGCCGGTGAAATGGATGCCAATGTCGTCGAGATAGGTGTAGAGGACTTGGGTGTTCCGAAGGTAGTCTCTGTCGTACACGGGGTAAGCATAGGGTACACGCTGGACCTCGGCGGCGACCACTTCGCCCGGATGGAATCCG
Source organism: bacterium (assembly GCA_024231375.1). The sequence continues at coordinate 1,242 of JAAEQP010001675.1, forward strand.
CAGGTTTCTCTGACACCGTTGATGACCTTCTCGATAAGGACATCGTCGGGCGCATCAAGCATGGCGTGTCCGGGTGGCTGAGTGATCTCCGCAATGAGGTGCGAATGGTCGGCGGGTGCGTTGGCGCTGCTGAAGGAGCACATGTAGCAGACCCGGTGGGGGAGGATCTTCGGGTCCGGCAGGTAGATGCCCGTCTTTTCGGTAAGGCCTGCGTGGTTGATGGCCACCATGACAACGATGAGGCTGTTGTACTGGAGTCCACGCACCGCGTCCCGCACGTCATCCGGCACGTCCTCCAACGCGGTGATGAGGTCGAATACCGGAACCGTGGATATGAGGCGATCACACTGTAGCGTGCGGTTTCCGTCGCTCACCTCCCACTGGGTCCCTGCACGACGGACGCGGACGACGCGGCACGAGGTCTGTAGATCCGGGATGTTGGATGCGAGCGCCTTGATAAGCGATTCAATGCCACCGGTGCGACCGAACCGGGTGGCTGGGGAGTGACACGTAGATGCCGCGGACCCACCTGTTCCAC
>JAAEQP010001676.1 GCA_024231375.1 bacterium
AGAGCGGGTCTCGAATCTTGTGGTTCTGCCGTACATCTCGATGCATGGCAGTACGGAAGCCATGGTCAACTACCTCGTTGCCGCCCTGACCGAGCGTGACATCAAGGTCCAGAGGTTCGAACTGTCCGTTACGGATATCGGAAAACTGGCGATGGCTCTCGTGGACGCTGCGACCATTGTCATCGGCACGCCCACGGTGCATGTTGGCCCGCATCCGAGCGTCTTTTCCGCCACGCACCTGGCCAACGCACTGCGTCCCAAGTTGAAGTACGCTGCGATCATCGGCTCCTATGGCTGGGGGACCAAGGCCGCCGAGCAGATCGCGGGCCTGATCCCGAATCTCAAAGTGGAGGTTCTCGGCAGTGTCCTGTGCAAAGGGGTGCCGCGTGCGGAAGCATTCTCCGCTCTTGACGCCCTCGCGGACGCCATCGGAGAGAAACATGCCTCGATCGAGGGCGCATCGAGCAGTTAGGGTCGGTTTGATCTCACCGATTTTGTCGGAATCATAAGGCGTATGTGTGTCACGACTGCGCTCATTGCTTCACGGCGGGGGTGATGTAGAGGGCTCGGTGGCAGGCGGAGATGTGGGGCGTCGAACGAAAAGAGGGGCGAACAACGTGAAGTTGCCGCCCCTCTTGGGAATCTCTGTAACACTGGATTGTGCGGTTAGGCGCGCTTGCGTCGCTTCATCCAGCCGACCAGGCTGGCGCCGAGCGAGCCGAGCAGAATGGCCGACGGAGCCGGAACGGTCGGGAGGCCCGCCGCCGTGGTGATCTGGAACGTCGCGGTCTGGCCGGTGAAATCGAAAACGCTGGGCATGTAATCGTAGCTGATATGGACGCTGTCGTCCGTGTACGCCAACGTCGGCACGACGCCGGCGTCGGTGAGATTGTTGGACAGCATCGAAATGCCCGTGATGACTTCGCTCGCATCGAACGTGACATTGGAGATCCAGGCGTCAAACGTTTGGAAGTCCCACGTGTCCTGCGAGTCGAGGGTCAAGATGTTCGTCGTTGGGTCCAAGTCCATGTGAACGACGCCGCCACCCCAGCTACTGGGGTTCTCGACGAAGTGCGAGTCGTCCAACTCCACTCCGCCGTCGATCGCCGCGCCGAGGTTCTCGTACACCAGCGGGCCGGCCGTGCTGTAGTCAGGCAGATCGGATTCCGTGCGGAAATCGCCCGTCGTCATC
>JAAEQP010001677.1 GCA_024231375.1 bacterium
ACCGCGCCCAGGAAATTGCCTATGGGCATGCGGGATTCATCGGAAACGCCCAGACCAACAACATCCAATGGGTCGCCAAGGAACACCACATGATGACGACGGTCCAGCGCATGGTGAACCTCGGCAACCCCCTCAGCATCTTGTACGAAGTCGATGGCGAACTCGTGACCGCGAGTGTGGCGTTAGCCGCCGGTCAGCACGACCGGCAACGCATCGAGTACGACATGGCCACGCGGGTGTGGGTGAACTGGAGCCCGGAACCGTGGGAGGTGGAAGGACGCACGTTACCTCAGTGGGGCTACATGATGGTTGGGCCCATGTCGCGGGCGGAATTCACCGTCGAGGACGGTGTGTACTCCGACTACGCCATGGACGACGACTATGTCTTCCTGGATGCCCGCACGTCGTTCAACATGCCCTATCTCAATCGCGTCAAGGACGTTGAACCCAAGCTTGCTGAGTTCGAGTACCTTGGCGAGAATCGGATACGGGTCACCTATAACTGGATCGTCAACGACACGTTTGACGAGGACCAGAACTGCTTCGTCCACTTCATTAACGAGGACGTATCGAAGACCGACCAGATCGTATTCCAGCAGGACCACGGCCTTCCCAAACCGACCAGTCAATGGAAACCAGGGGACGTGATCGTGGACGGGCCGTACGAAGTTGCGGTGCCTGCCGACAAGTACGACGCCTACGATCTGACCATCGGCTTGTTCAAGGGGCCGCGTGTAGCGATGAAGGGCGCACCGGCCTCATCGGGCCGCATCCTGCTGGCCCGCCTGGAACTGGATCGCGACGGCGACGCCATCACCAATATCCGCTTGGGCGACCTCGGCCAGGCCGCGGCCAAGTACGCCACCCCACGCGCCGATTTCGACGCCCACATGAACCCCGAAGGCACATGGGTCGACCGGTCGACTATCGCCACCAACGGCTCCGTCAAAGTCGAAACCGACCCAAGCCAACTCGTCGTGTTTCCATACCCGCGCGACAAAACCTTTGACGTGGCGTTGGACGTGTACCCGCTGGCCCGGCCGGAGAAGAAGCCCACGTCATTCCAAGTGCGCGCCCTCGCGGCCATGACGCAGGAAGACATGGGCGAAGTGCCGCACACCATAGAAGACGGTCGCGTCAGGTTCTCCGTCGGCAAGAAAGGCGCCGGGCGATATGTGGTGACGTGGAAGGATGAGTAGGCGAAAAGCAGCGTGCCGCCACCGCGATTCCGGTCCTGTCACGCAGAGGCCAACCGGGTAGGTGGCGGCGGGGTAGGGCTCTGCTGCCGCAGAGCCAAATGCGTGCATGAGAGCCGTGGCCTCCTTGGTGGGCCAACCGTGGGCCGAGGGTTCACTTCGCCGCCCGAAAATCCAGCGACACCGAGTTGATGCAATACCGCTGTCCCGTAGGCCGGGGCCCGTTGGAAAACACGTGACCCAGATGCGCGTCGCACCGGCTGCACAACACTTCGGTGCGCACCATGCCGCGGCTGTTGTCGCTCTCGGTGGCGACGTTCTCGGGCGCGACGGGTTGCGAAAAACTCGGCCAACCCGTGCCCGAGTCGAATTTCGCGTCGGACGTGAACAGATCGTTCCCGCAACACACGCATGTGTATGTGCCCTTGTCTTTGGACTCGTAGTACGCGCCCGTGAAGGCGCGTTCCGTGCCTTTCTGCCGCGCCACCGCGTATTGCTCGGGTGTCAGGAGTTCGCGCCATTCTTCGTCGGTCTTGACCACTTTCCCTTCGCTGTCAATCCTCATGGGCCTACTTCCTTCCGGTCTCGTTACTGCTGAACCTTCCATGACATCCTGTCCGCCGATTGCCTTCTGGCCTCCGTCTTGCCCGCTGCACGCCACCATCGCCAGAATGGCCGCGGCTACGATCAGGCTTCTTCGCATGTCGCTCTCCTGTGTCCACAATCCACCGTCGTACCTAGTGTCTAACAATTCCGGTCCGGAATCCATTGCACCCAATAGAGAAGGAACGGGGCGCATGTTGTGGTGTGGCATGGATATCCGGCTATAATGGTCGGAGATCCTCTACCCCTAAGGAGAAGAAGCGTGCGATTTGCGAGCACTCTGGCCTGTGTTCTTGTTCTGGCAGCCATGACGGGATGTGTAACCCTCAACCGGGACGCGCCAAACAACGGCGACGACGAGGCGGAGATCCACATCTCGGAGGACTTCACCGACGATGCCCAGGTGAAGAAGGAGTTCGTGAAGCGTCTTCGCGCGTTGGAGAAGGACAAGAAGACGAAACCCATGGGCGCGTTGTTCCGCGAACTCCACCGGAAACCGCTCAAGCCGGAGGATCGTTCGTTTGTGCGCGCCCCGGTTTCCGAGACCGCCCTCACGCCCGCCGAGATCTACGAGACGTGCAAGAAGAGCGTGGTGGTGGTGGGGGGCCTGTACAAGTGCAAGAAGTGCAAGGACTGGCACATGACGACTGCGTCCGGGTTTGCCATATCCGAATCGGGCGTGATCGCCACCAACTACCATGTCGTCGATGTCTCGGATCGCGCCACCATGGGCGTCATGACGTCGGACGGGGAAGTCTATCCCGTGACCGCGGTGTTGGCCGCCGACAAGGTGGACGACGTGGCCATCCTTCAAGTCGACGCGGAAGGGATGACGCCGCTGGCGTTGGCGTCGGGCGCGCCGGTCGGAACCCCGGTTACGGTCATCAGCCACCCGAATAACAACCTGTTCACCCTGACGCAGGGCGCAATCTCGCGCCGCTATGTGCAGCACAAGTTCGGGTCGAAGGCGGCACGCCTGTCGATCACCGCGGACTTCGCCATCGGATCGAGCGGAGGCCCCGTCCTCAACGAATGTGGCGCGGTGGTGGGCATGGTCAGCTATACCGTGTCGCTCTACAGTAATGGAAATGCTCACAACCACAAAGACTTGCAGATGGTGGTGAAAGGGTGTGTGCCTACTGAATCCATCCAGAGTCTGCTGGACTAACCTCGTCCGCCTCTGCGTTCCATTCAACGGGTTCGGGTTGCGTACGCCACGTCCACGCGACCTCTGATGAGACTGAACTCCAACCCATCGGAGCTCCAATGACCGAAACGTTTCAGTATCTTGCACGTCTGGCGACTTTCGTCCTCGTCCTTGCCGCCGCGGCGACCGCCGGGGCTTGTACCGTGCCCGTTCACCAATGGGCCATCGAGCAGTGGGAACCCGATCTATACATCCTGTACGTGTTCCATCGCGGGGACATCCCAGCGGACCTGACGAGGGCCTTGGCCGAAGCAGGGGAGACGGCGTCTCTGGACGCCGAGGGACCACGATGCAACCTTCGCGTGACGTTGGTCGACCTGGATCTGGAACTTCCGGATCGGGCCGCCGCGGTGTGGGGACTACAGGAGAACGCCGAGGCGCCGTGGGCCGTGCTTGCGTTCCCTGAGACCTCGCCGCCCTTTGGGCCGGTTTGGTCAGGACCGGCGAATGCGGAATCGATTAAGCAGGCCGTCCGGTCGCCCGGACGCGATGCCGTGGCGGATGCGTACGAGGCGGGGGCCACGGCGGTTTGGGTCCTGCTGGAAGGACCGGACGACGAGGCCAATCGGCTGGCGGAGCACACGCTCACCGAAGAAACGGCCCGTATCGCTGAGGCGCTGACTGCGGAACCGCCTATCCTGGAGGATGAGGGAGAAAGCGCGGGGGAGGCGCAGGGGAGCGAGGTCCCGGCTACGCGCGTCTTCTCGTTTCCGGTGGTGCGCGTCCGCCGGAGCGACCCGGACGAGGCGGTTCTGGTGAAGATGCTGTTGTCGAGTGAGCCGGACCTCGTTCAATACGATGCGCCCATGGCGTTCGCAATCTACGGCCGTGGGCGCGCTCTGTACGCGCTGGTCGACAAAGGCATCAACCGGGCCACCATCGAGGACGCGTGCCGGTTCCTGGTGGGGTCCTGTTCGTGTGTAGTGAAGGAAGACAATCCCGGTATGGACCTCCTGATGCCGGCGGACTGGACGGCCATTGCTGAGCGGCAGCCTGACGTGGAGATGGCGGAAACGGAGAAGGCACCGCCGCCGTTGCCGGAAGACGCTCTCCCGCCCGAGCCGGGGTCGCCATTGCCGTATGTGGTGGGGGTTCTGGTAGTTCTCTTGTCCGGGTTGACCGTCGCCACGTTGGTGATGCGCAAGCGCGCCGCGGAGTAGGCGCTACGTCGCCGATAGAGGCCCCCTGGGCTCTTGAGAGTGCCATAGTGCGCCCCCGCTACGGCACACAGCCCCCCGGCTGCACCGGCCTATGCGTCCCATTGGTCCGATAGGTCCCATTCTCGCCGTGGCGTGCTCTCCGCCGCCGCGCCTCCGAGCGAAATCCGGCCTCCACCTCCCGCCGTCCGAGGACCTCACTCCTGCGTGAGGAATCTCATCGCGAGCGAAGCCATGAGGCGTATGCCGTGGGGAACGGCTTGGTCGGGGAAGTTGTAGAACGGTGTGTGGAGCGCCGGGCAGGAACTGGACGGGTCGGGGTTCGTGCCGAGGAAGAAGAAGGCGCCGGGCACGCGCTGCGTGTAGTACGCGAAGTCTTCCGACACCATGACGGGGTGCTGGAGTTCCACAACGGCGTCGTCCCCGAGCACTTCGCCAGCTACCTTGCATACAAATTCGGTCGTTTCCGCATGGTTCAAGAGCGCCGGGTAGGGCTCGTCGCTGAAGGTCACTTCAGCCGTCGCGCGCATGGCTTGAGCCGTATGCTCGGCGATGCGGCGTACGCTGGCCCGGATGGCGTCGAACCGTTCCGGGTCGAAGGCGCGCAGGGTACCGGCCATGTGGGCGGTCGTGGGAATGATGTTGGTGGCGTTCCCGGCTTCGATGACGGAAACGGTGACCACGGCGGATTCCCACGGGTTGAGTTCGCGGGACACGACGCTCTGTAGCGCGGTCACGATATGAGCCGCCACAACCACAGGATCGACTCCAGCGGCGGGGTCTGCACCGTGACATCCCTGACCGGTTACGGTGATATGCATGGAATCGGCGCTTGCCATGAACCATCCGGGACGTAGCGCGATCTGTCCTACGGGCAGGTTCGGCCATCCGTGCATGCCGAACACGCCATCCATCCCATCAACAGCGCCTTCCTCGGCCATAAGGCGACCGCCGCCTCCGAGTTCCTCGGCGGGTTGGAACAGAAAGCGGACGGTGCCGGGGAATTCGTCGCGGTGGGCGAGGAGAACCTGCAATGCGCCGCACAGGCAGGCCATGTGGCCGTCGTGCCCGCACGCGTGCATGTGGCCGGGGATGGTCGACGCGTAGGGGAGTCCCGTCTCTTCCGTGATCTCAAGGGCGTCGATGTCAGTGCGCAGGGCGACCGTGCGCTCGCCGGAACCCTTGAGTGTCGCGACGATGCCGGTCCCCTTGGCGTATCCGCGTTGATAGGGAACTTGCGCGGCATCGAGAAACGCCGCGATGCGGTCGGACGTCCAGTGTTCTTCGTACCGGATCTCGGGGTGCTCGTGCAGTTCGTGCCGCAGGGCGACGGCCTTGGGGGTCACACGTTCGACGGTTGTCGCTAGGTCTGGCGTCATCCTTCACCTGCATCAGAAATCAGGGACTGACCCAAGCAAGCGAG
>JAAEQP010001678.1 GCA_024231375.1 bacterium
CGAGCGGGTCCCGATCCGAATCGTGAATCAGCGCTGCGGGATGGAAGACCTGATCCACATACTTGGCGATGCGCCGGCGGTTCTGGATGTCCCGGCGGATCGTCTCGTATTGCATCTCCAACTCGGTCTTGGGCGAATCGATGATCATCCCCGAGGCGTCGTCTGCGGTGAAGGTGACGCCCTTGCTGAAAAATCGCAGTTCGGCGATCGACGTCCAGGGCCGACCGTTCACTTCCGAGAGGGCCCTCAATCGGGCGTAGCGTCCCTTGATCGGCGTGTTGAAACGCACGACGTTCTCGCCATTGCGTTTGGCGAACGCCCCTTTGGCGACGGGGCGACCGAAGTCCTTGTTATCCTCGCTGAGGTAGAACTCGAAGTCCTTGATCGTGCCGTTGCCCCCACCGCTGCGGGGCAGATACGCGAAACCCGAAATGCCGCGTGATTGGCCCAGGTCGATCACGAGACCGTGGGGATGGCGCGTTTCGCCGGAGCCGAAGAACGAATGCCACATGGTGTGGGGATTCCCATCCATGGCTCGGTAGGCTTCGTAGCCCATGGCTTCACTGTCGGCGGCGGTCTTGACC
>JAAEQP010001679.1 GCA_024231375.1 bacterium
CCCGTCACGACAGATTGGAGCCTGCAACCTAATGAAGAATAATGGGTTAAATCGAATCTCCCGACCTAGGGTCAAACTTGTGTCCGGGATTCTGTACCTTCTAGCCGTGACCGCGACGCACGCTGAGGCGCAGCCGGCCCGTGCGTCCGGGGAGCAGGGAACCCCCGGATCCATCTGGGTGAGCGTGGCCGACGTCGTGGGAAAACCCCTGAAAGCGAGGGTGGACCTCTACGACGGTGTGAGCGAACGTCCCCGCACCATCCGTCTCCCCAAGGGCGAGGGAGAATGGCCTTGCCCCGCGGGGACCTATTCCGCGCACACGTCGATCTACGACTGGGGCGCTCCCATCATGATCGACATACAGACCGTGCGCGTACGTCCGGGACAGACGACCGACCTCCTTGTCGAACTCGTGGAGGGGGTTGCCGGTTCGCACACGGTCAGCGACTTCGACCGGGATGGCGATCTGGTGATCGACCGCGTTGAATTGAAGGCGGGCACCGATCCCGAGAATCCTGGGAGTTACCCACAGGCGGAGCCGGTGATCTTCGAATCGCCGGTGATTGCGAACGAGGCGGGCTGGTATTGCGGCGAACTCCATGCGCGGTCGAAGTACGGCGGCGGCACGGAGACGGTGGCGCAACTGGTGAAGCGCGCCGAACGGACGGGGCTGGACTTCCTGGCCATCACGGACCGGAACTCGATGCTGTCCTGCATGGATCCGGACTTTCAATCAAAGAAGATTGTGCTCATCCCGGGCATGGAATGGGGCAACGACGAGCGTGGCGTGGCCCTGGTGTATGGTCCCGAGACCTTCCCTGAACCCGCAGGCACCTTGCCGGACGCTCGAGGAATCTGCCAGCGTGTGAAGGCTCAGGGCGGCGTGTTTGCCGTTGCCCACCCCTGCTTCGCGTTGGCGCCTTGGCAATGGGGGCTCAACTCTGTCAACGCCATCGAAGTGTGGTGCCGGGACTGGCGTAGTGTGCCGCCCATCGGACTTGCCCGGCTGGACAATGAGTACAAACGGCGCGACCCCAATACGGGCGGGCTGGTGCATACGCTCTCGAAAGCGGCTAGCACGCGCGGTCTGTCCGCCAATGGCCAAGCCGAGCAGTTCTACAACCTGGAGTTGGCGCGGGGCCTCCAGGCCTGCATCATCGCCGGAGGCCTGTCGGCCCATCCTGATGTTCCTCTCGGCGAGCCGCTCACCTACGTGTACGCCGAGCAGAAGTCGGTGCTCGGCATTCTCAACGGTCTGTGGGAGGGGCGCACGTTCGTCACCTCGGGCGGCAAGGACCACCCGCGCCTGTTTCTGAATGCCGACGTGGACATCGATGGGACCGTGGATGCGGGTGTGGGTGATATTGTCGGCCTCCTCGGCAAACCGATTCGATTCGAGGCACAGGTGGTGAATGGCGCCGGTACGCGGCTTCAGATCCTGCGCAACGGCGATCCAGTTCAAGTTCGAAGCGTGGAGGCCGACGGGAAGCGCGAGGTGTTTGCCTTGGCGTATGACGACCAACCCACGACGTACTCGTACTATCAAGCCCGGTTGACGCGTGCGGAGGCGGGCCCGGGTTTCGGTCCCGGCGATGTGGTGGCGCTTACCAGCCCCATCTACGTACAGAAGATCATCGTGGTCGATCCGGAGAAGACGGGCGGCGAGGTGATGATCAGGCTGGACAAGCCGGATGGACAGACCGGCGAAGCGCCGGATGCGAGTGCCATCGTGGGCACGCCGTGGAATCCGCTGCCGAATCAGAAGGTGGTCGAGGATCCGATGCAGCCGCAGACTAATCGTTGAGCCGCGTCCGCACGTCCTCGATGACGGAGTCGAGGATGTCTTCCAGCGGTGTCGTCGGTTCGTATCCGATGGCCAACTTGGTCTTCTTCAGGCTCGGCTGGCGGTGGAGCATATCCTCATATCCCGGACCATAGGCCTTGTCGTAGGGGACGTAGACGATCTCGGACTTGCTGCCCGTCCGCTCGATGATCGTCTTGGCCAGGCACTCGATGGTTGAGGGATTTCCGCTGCCGATGTTGAAGACGTCGCCACAGATGTCCTTGCGATCCATGAACGTGGCCAGGGTCGGCACCACATCCCCCACAAACGTGAAGCAACGTGTCTGCTGCCCGTCGCCGAAGACGGTCACCGGTTCGTCGCGCAGGGCCTGGGAGACGAGGCGCGGGATGACCATGCCGTAGCGGCCGGTCTGACGCGGCCCTACTGTGTTGAACAGCCGCACGACCACCGAGGGATGGCGCTTTTCCTGCCAGTAGGCCAGCGCAAGGAACTCGTCGATGGCCTTGGATGCCGCATAGCTCCAGCGCGTGAGATGGGTAGCTCCCATGACGCGGTCGTCTTCCTCGTGGAAGACCTTGCGGCTTCCCTTGCCGTAGACCTCGCTGGTAGACGTGATCAGGAGGCGGCGTCGGTACCGGCAGGTCTCCTCGAGCACCGTTTCGGTGCCCCGGATATTGTTGACAATGGTCTTGGTGGGTTGGTCCACCACCAATTGCACGCCTACCGTGGCTGCCAGATGGTAGACCACGTCCGCCTCGCGGACCAAGTCCCGGACGATTTCCTGGTTCATCGTGGAATCGACGACGCAGGTCAAGCCCGTGATGTGCTCGATATTCTCGAATCGGCCCGTGCTGAGGTCGTCCAACACGAACACCTGGTCGCCCCGCGCCACAAGATACTCGCAGAGATGCGACCCAATGAATCCGGCCCCGCCTGTCACCAGTGCTTTCATAACGCCATACTCCCGTCCGAAGGATGTGTGAATCCGAAGTATACGTGGGGATCCCCGGCGCGTCAAACCGTCGGGCCACTGCCCCCCCCCCCCGCCACCGCGGATTAAAGCCGCGTCCGCGGTTTGTTTCCTCTACAGATTGGGCGAGTAGCTCCGGCGTAGCGTCCAGGTCGGGCAGATCGACCGGATCGACCGGAGCGGGGTGCTTTTTTCCTGCACGCAGGAACAAAAGACAGCCCTTCCGGGTTTAGTGTGGTTAAGCCGGATGGTATGTCGGCGCTCGGTGAAGTAACCAGGGAGTGTGGAGCAGTGAGCGAAGCAGCAAGTGGTGAACGACTCCGTGGACAGGTCAAGTGGTTCAACAATCAAAAGGGATATGGGTTCATAGTGCGGGACGGCACGCCCGATATCTTTGTGCACTACACCGCCATCCAAATGGAGGGCTTCAGGACGCTACAGCAGGGCGATGAAGTCGATTTCGAGCTTCTGCAAGGCGCCAAAGGTCTTCAGGCCATCAACGTACAGGCCGTAAGCGCGCCGCAGTAGGTTCACTCGTTGTCGGGGAGGCCATGCGCCTGGCCGGGGTGGGCCGGGAAGCGCGTCGCAGACGACGTTAGGCCATGCGTGGGCAGTGTAGCCCATTCCTTACAAGACCGGGATTGTTCTGCGTTGTCCTCTATGTCCTTTCTTGTCAAGAGTTTACTGTCCCGGCCCTCTCCCGCCGATCCCGTGAGTTGACGCGCGGCCTCTCCATGCCCTACAACACAGTGTCTTCCAAGGGCGAAGCGCCTTTCCGGGGTGCTGCGTGGAAGCATGGGGAGAATCGGGCGTATGGCATGGGGTTGGCTCATCGTTTCGGCGACGCTTCTGAACTGCGCCGCTGAAGCCCCGCTTCCGCCGGGCATGATGCCCGAGACCCTGTTTGCCATGCCCGTGGCCGCCTCGGAGGCCTTGATTCAAGGCGATATCGAAGGCGTTCGAGGCGTGGTCCTGACGGACGCGTTTCCGTTGGACCCGGACGCACCGGTCGCGGAATTCGAAGGGGCCCTGGCTTCGCTGCGTGATGCGGGGATCGCGGGGAACTTCCTGACGGTGGCCCTGGCGCCGGAACGGCCGTTCTTTGTCGATCCCGGTGCGCGCGGCCGTGTGCTTCAGGCCGTGGGGCGGGCCGCGAATCTGGTCCGGGACGCCGGTGGCAGGGGGCTGTTGCTGGATACCCAGTCGATCAGCCTGTTCTACGATTTCCGATGGCGCGGCTACGACTACGCCGGGTATGGGCGCGGCGACCTCACCCGCGAGGCGCGAGCGTTCGGGTCGGACATCGCCGGTGCGGCATCGGCCGAGGGCGCCGACACAACGCTGCTTGTTACCGTGGACGACGTGTCTCAAGCGTCGCCGCTCTGGTTCAGCCTGTTCGCGGGGCTGGTTGACGGGTGCGGCGACCACACGACACTGCACGTAGTGGCGCGGGAGACCGGCGCGGCCGCGCGGCCGGATGAAGCGGAATCCACCCTTGAGCGTGTGCGCCGGATGTTTGGCGCGCATGGGGGAGGGCGCATGCCGAACTCGGTGGCGCCTTGGATATCTCTCGATCCCGCCACGACCGATTCTTCTGCGCGGTATGCCGGAGCGATCTTGGCCGCGCGTAGATACGTCGTGCTGGAACCCGGCCTTGAGGGGATCGAGGATGCCCTTCGCGCCATGGACGCGATCGACGGCTTCGAACGGGTGGGACCGTACACGTTCGGCGGTTCGCGTGCGTTCATCCTTCGGAACGAAGAGGGTGCGGCCGCGGTGGCGTTGGACGGGTTCGTCGAGCCCGTGCGGATCCCGCGTAGGCGCGACGGCGTCACGGTCACCGACGTCCGCACCGGGCGCGCGGTCTACCTCGAACCCCACGACGGATTCGTCACCCTCCAACCCATGGCGGCGCCTGTGCTCGTGGAAGGCCTCCCTGTGCAGGATTGGGCCGTGCCGGCCGGGTTGTGGGCCGGCGTGACGTTCGCCGGGTCCGCCACGGCGCGGCATGATCTGCGCTACGGTTGGACGAATCGGACCGGATTGACGTTTGCCGGGAGTATCGGGGTCATGGCAACGGACCTGCACGTGGAACCGGCCGGGTTCGAATGCTCGCTGGTACCCGGCGAGACGGGGTACACGGATGGGTTTGTGCGCGGTGTGTTGCCGGTCGGCGCGCCGGTGCGCATGCAACTGGTTCTCACGACGCCCGGTAGCGGCGTGGTTGCGCGGGACTTCCGGTTCACGCGGCCCATGCACGAAGCGTGGCGCATTCCGCTTCCAGGGGCGCTGGGCGCGGTCTCGGAACCGGTCAACCTGAACCAGGGCGACGCACCCGACATGGTGGTCACGACCGCCACGGGCGAGGTGGTCGCGGTCGACGCGACGGGACGCACGTTGTGGGAACGCCAGTTCGACGGGGCGTTCACGTGGCCCGCCGGGGTTGGATCGGGCGGACCCCGCCGCGACACCGTGGTGGCCGTCGTCGATGACCGCGGGACCCTGCACGCTCTCGACAAGGGCGGCGCGACGTTGTGGTCGCGGGACCTTGAGTCGGCGCCTGCCGGACCGCCCGTTGTGGCCGACATGCACCTATTCACCGGACTGGAAGTGATCGTGCCGCTCGCGGGGGGCCTACGCGCCTTCCACGCAACTGGTCACGACCTGTGGACGCTCTCCGCGCGCGAGACGCCCGTGGGCATCCGCGCCGTGGAAGAGGCCGCGGGCGCCTTCGACGCCCTTGTGGTTGGGTACCGGAATCGGCTGGCGTGCCTCTTCTTCGATGGCGCCACGCGCTGGGAGCATGACGTGGCGACTCCTATCACGGTGGGTCCGGTTGCACTGTATGTGGGCGACGCGCCAGCCGTGGCGGTTGGGCACGCCGACGGCGCCGTTGTGACGTTCCGCGCGTCCGACGTAGAGGAGACGGGCCGCTGTGTCGTGGAGGGCGATAGTCCTGTGGCCGTTCTCGTTTCTTCGCAGAATTCGACCGCGCGTCACATTCTGTACGCCGGTGCCGGTGGTTCCGTGGTTGCCTTGGCACGAGACCACGCGCCGGCGTGGCGTACAGAGTTGGAGACCCGCGTCACGCATATCGCGGTCGATCGCGGCGACATGCTGGTCACCACGGAGAACGGTGAGATCGCGTGGTTGAACGCGGTGGACGGAACGGTTCATTGGGTGGCCGAGTGCGAAGGTCTCGTCGTTACGACCGCGCCACGCATCGTGCGTTGCGACTGCCGCGCATTGGGAGTTCTTCCCGGGCCTTGTCGCACGCTACGCGCGGTGGAGTTGGCGGAGTAGGAGGTGGCTGTTGAAGAAGCCTCAGTCTCTGGCGCACAGCCCGCGATAAGCGGAGGACAGCCACCCATTGTTGCCCTGGGAAGAGCAATAATGGGACGTAGGAACTTGGCAGTCCCCGTTTGTCGCTTCTGTTCTTGTGCACAGGTGACTTTTTCAACGGCTCCGCTGGGCCGCGTTGTGACACGATGACAGGACGTACTGGATGCTCTGTTAGGCATGTCCTGTCGTCTTCAGGCTCAGCCGGCAAGACGGAACCATCACATCCTGTGAATCCTGTCAGAATGATTCTTCGGGCCATTTCCGCGGACTTCCACGGGGTTACATCGCCTCATCAAATTCATCGCGGTAGCGGGCGGCGCCGGTGACGCCGTCCATGGCTTCCGTGTCCTGGATGAGAACCATGAACGCTTCGTCGGGCACGCCGTCCCATTGGCACGTGATGCCGTGGCACGAGGCGGGTTCGAATCCGAACCGGGGGTAGTACTTGGGGTGGCCGAGTACCACCACGAAGGGGCAGGATTCGGCCGCGAGGATGTCGAGGCCGTGCCGGACCAGCTCGGACCCGATGCCGTTGTTCTGCAATTCGGGGAGCACCGACATGGGGGCGAGTCCCATGCCTTCGACGGTGCGATCTCCGCACGCAATCGTGGCGGGCGTGAAGAGGATGTGGCCCACCACGTCGCCCGATTCGTTTTCGGCGACGAGGGACAGCGCGTCTGGGCACGCGGCGCGAAGCTTATCGACAACGTTGGCCTCGGCGGGTTGCTCAAATGCCCGTTCGTTCACCACGCGCACAGCAGGGATGTCTTCGGGCGTTTCGGTTCGTATGAGGATCACTTCGCGCTCCCGGTTGATGAGAAGGCTACGAGAGCCTTTCCGGCTCGTCCAGGGAAGGTACGGGACCTCAAGGTCCTGTATGCGGAGTTTCAAGGGGTTATCGTTAGCAACGCAGGTCAGCCCCCAGCCGTCGCCCTGAATCTGTACATTCCTCATGTCAATCGTTCTCACTTGCAGTTGGATGGACATGATCGAGAGTTCTGAGTCAGGAGAACAGTCTCTCTCGTGGTCGAAGTGCCACTCAAGATCATAGACTGGGGACAAGCTGAGTCGCGTGCTGGTGACGTACAGACCACTCTGGCCCTCCGACTGGACGTGTCCCAGCTCCCAGCAATCCCGTTCGATTGGTATGGTCAGGCGTGTGCCTCGATAGGTGATGCCGCTTCGCTTGAACCGCGCGTCGTGGACGAATGAGTTGAGGAAGACCAAGTCATGGTTCCGATTCGAGTCCGCGCGGACCTCGTACTCGACCTTCCTTGGCTTTCCTCCGTACCACTCGTGGAAAAGCCCTGCGAAGTCTGGCTGTGCTTTGCGTTTCATCTCACTGTGCTCCGATTCCCTTGATGTCCGGGATCCTAGTCCCATCCGTGCCCTCAGTGACATCCGTGGTTCAATACTCTTGCTTCTCTGCCTCGCCCAGCTTCACCACTGCCCCCGCGAAACGCCGACCCATTTCCACCACGCCATGCGTACTGTAGTGAAGGTTGTCGCTGCCTTTGGGGAGGTCGTCGCAATCGATGAATCCATATCCTTCAACGGGACAGGTCTTCTGGGCGGTTCGCACGTGGTCGACGAAGGGGAACGTCAGTTTCGGCGGATTTACGCGGCCCGCCACGAAGACCATGTCCGGCGCGTCGAAGTCGCGGCGGGCGCTGTGAATCAGGCGTGCGAGATTGTCGGCGTAGGCGCTGGCCATGGCTTCGTCTTTGGAATCCCGTTCGCCTTGCATCCACAGCATGCCCACGACTTGGATGGGTCGCGACGCCTGCGCCGCGCGCACCTTCTTCAGCAGTTCGCCGTAGAGGGATCGCGGGTCGTCCGGGTTCCAGCGGTGGGCGAGATCTGTGCCGCCGACGCTGTGTTTGATGATGCCGACGGGAGACTGCATTTCGGCCGAGCCAGTGTGGGCGAATGAAATCTCAGGCCCGAATCCTTCTTCCTCGGTGACGCCTGGGGCCAGGCGCACCCAGTCCACGCCATTGAAGAACAGGGCGCGTCGCTGATCGCCTTGCAGGTCCAGCGGCAGTTGTGCCGTTTGGCAACGGCTGCCCACCATGTTGCTCTGCCCCGCCAACACGAACACCCTCAGACGCGCGGACGGCGAAACGAATCTGGTGACGTGGTCCTCTCCGCAGGCGCTGGATGCGGCCAGGAGTGTGCAGACGAGTGCCAGCATGGCTGTTTGTGCGACAGGGCCCACGATATCCCCCCGGTATTCGGTGATTCGGTTCCACGGTGTTGTGGGGCATGGTACTGAACGCGGCGGTGTGGGACAACGTTTGGGGTGGCCCCGTTTTGGGGGGGCGAATGAAATCGGGTACACGTAGCCGCGCCGAAGACGGCGCTCTGAACGTGTCCCCGTCTTCTCACGGTTTCTGAGGGTAGGCCGGAATGGTGCGTGCTCTCTCGGTCTGCGACCTCCGTTCGACGCACCCTACGCTGGCTTGACGTGGATTTGTTGGGTGTCCGCTTGCAATCCGTGCCGGCGGCGTGATAATACTTTTGCAGAAGCAGTAATACTCGGCGGCGGGGGCTGAGGAGGGGAGTGCAGAGCATGCGGCGTTCCGGGTTCACGTTGATCGAGTTGTTGGTGGTCATTGCCATCATCGGGATTCTGGCGGCGATCCTGTTGCCGGCGTTGGCGCGTGCACGCGAGGCGGCGCGCCGGGCGAGTTGTCAGAACAACCTGAAGCAGATGGGCATCGTGTACAAGATGTACGCGAACGAGAGCAAAGGCGAGGTGTTCCCGCCCATCGCGCCCTTTGCCAACCCCGGCGGCGTGCCCATCTTTGCGGCGGCGCAGGGACTCTACCCCGAGTACCTGACCGACCTGGCGGCGGCCCATTGTCCGTCGGACATCAATGTGGACGGCACGGGCGGCTACGTGGCGGGGCGGTTGCCGAACGGCAGCATCGAGCAACACGTGAAGGCCGCTCTAGCGTCGGGCGACTCGGTCAGCATCGACTACTTTCTGGCCGCCGCGCTGAGCCGGTCGTATTGGTACCACGGTTTCGCGATGACCAACGTGAATGAATTCTACGGCGTGTGGAACGGCGTCGGGATTCAACCCATTCTCGGGTCGGTCTCGCCCGTGGGTGCGAACCCGGTGATGATGCCGATCAGTATCAAGGACTGGGACAAGGACCTGACACTTGATGACAAGGTGGCGTGGACCAACATCCAGGGCGCGGGCTATGCCGGTGGTGAGACCGTCATGCGCCTCCGGGAAGGCATTGAACGGTTTTCGATATCGGACATCAACAATCCAGCGGCCACGGCGCAGGCGCAGAGCGATCTGGTGGTCATGTTCGACACCTTCGGCAGTTTCGCGGACCGTGATGACGCGGCGGGCGGCGTGGTGTTCAACCACATTCCGGGCGGCAGCAATGTGCTCTACATGGATGGCCATGTCGAGTTCGTGCGGTACAAGCAGCGATTTCCAATTACCGACGACGCGGCGAACGGCCATGGGATTCCGCGCCAGGTAGGGCACTATGGGTTGGGATAGACGGAGAATCATGGGTAGAACCGGACTACTGTCGACCGTACTCTTGGCGCTGGTTGTGTGCGCGTGCGGCGGTCCGCGGGAGGACGTGGTGGCGGGCAGCGCGCTGATGGCGGCCGCGGTGACTGACGTCGCCGGGGGCGACCTGACAATGCGCACGCTGATCCCCGCGGGCATGTGCCCCGGGCACTACGACATCCGGCCCAGCGACGTGGAGGCCGTGGCGCGGTGCCGCGCGACGTTGATTCATCCCTGGCAGCGGCAGATGCCCAATGTGCGCGCGGCGCTGGACGGGGCCAAGGTGACGGATGACTGTGTGACCGTAGTCGAGGTGGACGGAAACTGGATGGTGCCGGTGAACTATGAGAAGGCGCTTGTCGAGGTCGCCCGGGTTCTGGCGCGCATCGAGCCTGGGAACGGTATGGACTACGCCCAGCGTGCGGCCGAACGGGCCGAGGGTGTGATGGATTTCGCCGAGTCATTGGCGTTGCGGTCGCGTGACGGAGGCGCGGCCGAGTGCCGGGTCCTGTGCAACGCGCAACAGGCACTGCTCGTCGAATGGGCAGGATTCGATGTTGTGGCCACCTTCGGCCGTGCGGAAGACCTGAGTGTAGCCGATGTGCAGGGGCTTGTCGCGAGGGCCAAGGAAGCGGAAGTCGTAGTCGTCATCGACAACCTGCAAAGCGGCGATACCCGCACCGGCGAAGCAATCGCCCGGGAAATCGGATGCGGCCACGTGGTCCTCTCCAACTTCCCCGGTGCCTTCGACGACACGGAGACATGGGAGAAGGCGCTCGAACGCAACGTGGATCTTCTGCTTGAAGCGACGGCGGCACAGGCGAAACGCAATGGATAACCCGGTCATTCAGATTCGGGATGCCGTGGTGTCGTATCGCGAAGACGTGGCGTTGCGGGGCGTGTCGTTGGATATCGATGCGGGCGAGTTTGTGGGCGTGATCGGGCCCAACGGTGCAGGCAAGACGACTCTGCTCACGCTAGTGAACGGCATGGGGCGGCTCGTGTCGGGCGACGTGTGCGTGTTGGGACTCCGTCCGTATGGCGGTGATGGCCGCCGCGTGCGGCAACGCGTCGGGTACGTGGCGCAAGCGCCGCGCATTGACCCTCGGCTGCCCATGACCGTGCGGGAGACCGTGTTGGCGGGCCGACACGGACGTGTGGGATTGTTGCGTCGGCCCGGCCGCGCCGACCATGCACGCGTCGACGAGGCGATCGAACGCGTTGGCGCGTTGCATCTCGCCCAGCGCCCTCTCGGACATTTGTCGGGAGGCGAATACCAACGGGTGGCCATCGCGCGAGCGCTGGCGCAAGACCCCGAGATCCTGTTGTGTGACGAGCCAACGGCCTCGATCGACCCGCGTGCCCAGGTAGCGATTCTTGACCTGGTGCAGACGCTTCACGCGGACACGGGGTTGACCGTGCTCTACGTGACCCATGACCTCGGAGCTTTGCCCGAGGCGTGCCGGCGTCTTGTGCTGATGAAGGACGGAGCCATCCACGGGGACGGGCCACGGGCCGAGATGCTGGCCGAGTCCCGCCTTGACGACCTCTACGACGGAACCGAAGGGAGACGCCATGGGCGGGTCGTTGTTTGAACTGGAACTGTTCCGTAACGCGTGGATCGCAGGCCTGTGCGCGGGCATCACGTGTGGGATTGTCGGCACCTTCGTGGTGGCCATGCACCTGTCGTTCCTGGGCGTTTGTATCGCGCACGCGGCCTTCGCGGGATCCATGTTGGGTGTGTGGCTTGGGTTTGACCCGCTGGTGGGCGCGCTGGTATTCACGGTGGGCGCGGCGCTGGCCGTGGGGCCGCTCTCCGACCGGGGGGAACTGAGTCCCGACAGCGCCATCGGCATTCTGTTCTCGCTCATGCTGGGGTTGGCGTTCTTGTTTGTTGGTATGATGCCCGGATCGCGCGCCGCCGTACTCAGCTACTTCTGGGGCAACATCCTTGCCGTTACCCGGCAGGACCTGGCCTGCCTCGGTGTCACGTGCGTCGTCGTGGTCGCGCTGGTCGTCCTCTTCTTCAAGGAGATCCACGCGGTCATCTGCCACCGCGACGTAGCGCTCGCCGTCGGCATTCCCGCCACGGCGGTGTTCTACGCCATGCTGTTTGCCACGGGCATCACGGTGGCCGTGTCCCTGCGGCCCATCGGCGGACTCCTGGTGTATAGTCTGCTGCTCAATCCCGGCGCGGCGGCGTTTCAACTGACCTACAATTTCCGCCGCATGGTGGTGTTGGCGGCCGTGTTTGGCGTGGCGTCCTGCTGGCTCGGATTGGGCGTATCGTTCGTGTGGGATTTGGGTGCGGGCGCGTGCATTGTCATCGCGTCGTCGTGTATCTTTGCATTGGCGTTGCTGTTCTCGCCCAAACGGAAGGTCAAAGCATGGAAACCGGCCGTCTGACCGACACGAACCGCAAGATCCAGTCCTTTTTCGACCGTCACGCCGAGACGTGGGACGAGACCGTGGCCTGCAAGTTCCCGGACCGGGTAGCAGCGCTGGTGGCGGACCTGGACATCGTTCCCGGCGACCGCGTGCTCGACGTGGGGGCGGGCACGGGCGTGTTGTTTCCGCTCCTGGGACCGCGCGTGGGGGAGGACGGCCTCATTGCGGCCATTGATCTGTCCAGCGAGATGTGCGCACGGGCTAATGCGAAGACGGCGCAGTGCCGGATTGAGTGTGTCCAGACCGATGTCATGGCGCTGGGATTCGCGGCGGGATCGTTCGACTGGGTGATATGCTTCAGCGTGTTTCCTCATTTTGCCGACCAGGGGCGGGGGCTCGCCGAACTGGCGCGCGCGCTACGCCCCGGTGGGCGGATTGCCGTGTGCCACTCGCAGAGCCGCGAAGCCATCAACGAGCACCACGAGCACGTGGGCGAGATCGTCGGCGGGCATACCATCCCTGAGACGGGCGTTATGCGGACGTTGGTCGCCGATGCGGGCCTGGAACTGCTGCGTCTCGACGAATCGCCCGAACGATATCTGATGGTGGCGCGGAAGCCCGCGTAGTCTAGCGGACCGCCGCCGATTGGAGCACTCATGAGCTTCTACACCGAACACAGTCGTATCTCAGACCCGGCATCGTACGCCGGGTGGTTCGACGACCTCCCCTCGGACCCCGTCGCCCTGGCCCACATCGTGCAGCACCTGTGTATCCACGTGTTGCATACGGCCAAGTACGGCGTGGAGTTGTCCGAACACCGGTTGGCCGAAGTGCAACTGTACCCGGTCCGTGAACTGATGGAGGCCATCCTCCACCTCGACGACCGCCCGTTGAGCGAACCCCGCGAACCCGAACGGCGGCTCCTGACCAATTGCCGGCAGTACGCTCTGCTGCTGTGTTCCATGCTGCGTCACAAGGGCATCCCCGCGCGGCTTCGGTGCGGGTTCGAGACCTACCTGCACCGCAGGCGGTACGGCGACCATTGGGTGTGCGAGTACTGGAACGAGGGCGAGGACCGGTGGGTGTTGGTTGACGCCGAACTCGACGAGCCGCACCGCGAGGCCTTCAAGATCGCATTCGACCCTCTGGACATGCCCGACGACGCCTACTACACGGCGGGCGCTATGTGGCAACGCTGCCGCGACGGCCGCATTGACCCCGCTCACTGCGGATTCCTCGACCAGTGGGGGCTCTGGTACGTGCGCGACAACGTCGTCCGCGACCTGCTCTGCCTCAACAAGGTCGAACTCCACCCCTGGGACGGCACCATCTTCACCCAGGACGGCTCTGAAACCCTCACCGACACCGAACTCGCCCTCACCGACCAGTTCGCCGCCGCCACGGCGGGGAA